>CAMAUH010000027.1 GCA_945861365.1 Candidatus Kuenenia stuttgartensis | reverse complement strand
TCGGCCCGCACGCGCACCGAAGCGGCGCTGCAGCGCTGGCTGCCCACCGCGGGCGAACGCGACCTGCGCGGCTTCGAGTGGTTCCTGCTGCACTCGCTGCACAAGGACGCGGCCCCGGAGCTGCCGACGCCGGGCCAGACCTACAACGTGCACTGGCATCCGACCCGGCCCTGGCTGCTGGCCAGCGGCAAGGGCTTCACCCACGTCGTCGACGTCAGCGATCGCCGCCTCGTGGCGGATCTCGGCTGGGGCGGGCAGATGTACGGCACCCAGTGGAGCCCCGATGGCACCATGGTGGCCGGCACCACCGGCAGCGGCATCGCGGTGACGGCCGTCGACGACGACGGCGCACTGCGCCCCGTGTTCGACTTCGGCGAAGCCGACCAGCTGCAGCGAGCCGTGGCCTGGCATCGCGACAACCAGCGCCTCGCGGTGTTCTCCTACAAGGGACCCGCCTGGATCGTCGACCGCACGGGCCAGCGACCCACGGCGCGCATCGAGCAAGGCGGCGACCAGGTGCCGCAGTTCCAACCGAACGGCGACCTGCTGGCGATCGGTGCAGGACTGGCCGACGCCACCGACTTCGCCATCCGGCACCGGTACCCGCTGCTCGGGCAGGCGAACGCGATGCGATGGAACCGCGACGGCACCAGGCTCGCGGTCGCGTTGCGTGGCCGGCCCGCGCTGCTGGACGCGACCGGCACGTTGCTCGCTCTCCATGACCAGCCGGCCGACGTCCAGGCCTTCGCATGGAGCCCCGACGACCGTTCCCTGGCGATGGTGTCCGGCAACGGCACCGTGCAGGTGCACGACGTGAAGACGTGGACCGTGCAGCGCACCACCCTCAATCCGCGCCACGGCGTCGATGGTCTCGCGATCGATTGGAGCCACGATGGACGCTGGCTCGCCATCGCCCGGCGTACGAGTGCCGTCGAACTGCTGGACTGCACGGCGCCCCCGCCGCTTCGCCACCTGCATCCGAAGCAGGGCCAGTTGCAGTTGCACGGCGACGTGGAATGGCATCCGGACGGAAGGCGCCTTTCGGTGTCGTTGCGCAACCGAACGCGGGTCGTCGATGCCGAGACCGGCGCGATCACGCGTTCCGTCGACGGCACCTGGTCGCTGCGCAGTTCCCCGGACGGGCGCCGGCACGCGCACTGGCAGAACCCCGAGGTCGTCGTGACGAACGCCGACGGCACGGAACAGCGCGCGACGTTCGGCAACGACCTCGACACGGGGAAGGAATCGGCGCGACCCACGTGGCGCGCCGACAGCGCGGCCCTGCTGGTCAGCTGCCGGGAACGACTGTGGTCGTGGACGCCGGGGCAACCGCCGCGGCCCCTGACCTGGCCCCACTCGGGCATCGACGCGATGGACTTCGCGCGCACCGGGGAGGTCGCCTGCGTGGTCGACGGGAGCCACCTGTGCCTGCTCGACACGACGCGCGATCAGGTGTTGCTCACGTACGAAGCGCCCGATGTGCAGGCCGTGCAGTGGAGCCATGACGGCCGCTGGATCGCCTGCGCGAGCCAGGACGCGCACCACACGATCGAAGTGCGCGATGCACGCACCCTGCGTGTGCATCGCCAACTGCACGGCCTCGAAGCGAACCCGCGCGACGTGAGCTGGCAGCCCGACGATCGCCGCCTCGCGGCGGCCGCGCCAGGCGGCGTGTGCCTGTGGGATCCGGAGTCCGGGGCACTCACGGGGCGGCTGGTCGATTCGGCGCAGGCGATGTGCGTGGCCTTCTCGCCGGACGGCCGGCAGCTGGCGGTGATGGACGAGCGCGGCGCCGTGCTGGTCTACGACGCACGGGCTGGCTGGCGCTGATCCCTCGTCGCCGACCCGACGCGAGGGATCGGCTGCGGCGTGGTGCAGCGTGCGGCGCGCGCAGCCACGCCACCAGCCGCCGAAGTCTGGCGTGGCGGCAACGGGCTCCACGTGGCGCCGGCGGCCATTGCGCGCGCGGGCACCGAACGGCAACGGCGCCTGCTGGGTCTGCATCCGCAGAGCTACTTCGATGCGTGAGCGTCATCGGGGGCTGCGGGCGGCTGGTCGTCGATCATTGGCGTAGACCGGCTGCAGGACCGGGGGCGGTGAGGGCGCGTGCGGCGGGTTCATCGCAGCACATCAAGATGAAGCCGGGATCGGCGCGTGCCGCTACAGCGCACCGATGGTCAGGGTCAACGCGTTGCTGGTGGTCAATGCCATCAGTTCCCCCGTGGCATCCAGTTCGATCGGCACGACCTGGTGATGGAACACACCACCGACCAGCGCCGGTGCCGCCGGGATCGCGATCGCCGTCGCGACGACACCGCCGCCGAGCGCGAACTGCACGAGGATGTCGTCGTCGACCCACAGCGTGCAGCCCGCGGCGCCCAGCGGATGCACCGACGGCATCGGCACGGCCAGTGGAGTGAAGCCGAACACGCCGACCGCGAGCGAACCTGAACGCATGCCACTCGCCCGGGCCTCGAACATGCCGCCGAGCCACGGCAAGCGGGTGGCAGCGAGCACGGTCGCTGTGGTCGTTCCGACGCAGCCGGCGCCGAGCAGGGTCGCCGCCGCGGCGCAGGTCGTGGTCCGCCGCGCGACGCGGCTCGTGGCGGTGCCATCGGCCGAACCGAACGCGCCACCGGCGATCAGGTCGCCGTTGTCCAACGCGAGCAGCGCATCGACGGTCTGGTCCATGCCAGCGCCCATCGGTGACCAGACGCCGCTGCGCCAGCGCGCGATCGAGTTGGCAGCGACACCACCGGCGCTCGTGAAGTTCCCCGCGACCACCAGGTCACCGTCCGCCAGCGTGGTGATCGCGTAGACCAGCGCCAGCAGCCCCGTCGAGGTGATGCCGCTGCCGAACGACGACCAGCTGCTGCCGTTCCAGCGCGCGATGCGATTGGCGGGCTGGCCGCCGGCGGTCGTGAAGTTGCCGCCGACGATCAGGTCGCCGTTCGACAGTGTGTGCAGCGCGTTGACCCAGGTGCCGAAGACGCCACCGCCCAGGCCCGATCCCAGCGGCGACCACGTGCTGCCGTTCCAGCGCGCGATGTAGTTGGCGGGCGTGCCGCCGGCCGTCCAGAAGTTGCCCGCGGCGACCACATCACCGTTCGGCAACGTGGCCAGCGCCTTCACGTCGGAAGTGTTGACGCCGATGCCGAGTGCATGCCAGGTGGTGCCATCCCACCTGGCGACATGCTGTGGGCTGCTGGCGCCGGTCACCCAGGCACCGCCGGCGACGAGGTCCCCGTTGGGCAGCCGCGTCAACGCCCGCACGTAGCCGACCGCGTTGGAGCCGAGCGACGACCAGGCGTTGCCGTTCCAGCGCGCGATCGCCGCCGCGGGCACGCCGCCGGCCTGGTTGAAGTTGCCACCGGCGATCAGATCACCATTCGGGAGCACCAGCAGGCAGTGCACCGCGGTCGAGGTCGGCGGTCCCGAGGACCCGCTCATGCCACTGCCGAGCGGCGACCAGGTCTGGCCGTCCCAGCGTGCGATGCACGCCGCCGGCACGCCGCCCGCAGCGGTGAAGGTCCCGCCCGCGACGAGGTCGCCGTTGGGCAGCACGGCCAGTGCATCGACGTACTGGTTGGTGCCGGCCCCCATTGCCGACCATGGCGTCGTGCATTGAGCCGGCGCGGCCGCGGTGACGGCGGCGAAGGCGACGGCGACGAAGAGCAATCGTGTGGGCGCGTTCATGATGGCAGGCTGGTCGAAGACGCCAGCTTCACCAGCCGCGCACGAACTGGGCACCCGCCATCGTGCGGATGTCGGGCAGAATCAGAGCCTCTGGCGAGCTGGCCGCCCAAGACCACCTGGAGACCATCCGCGCCATCCGGCCGCACCCGCGCACCCTCTGGCGTCATCCCGCGCGTGGTGTCGGCGACAGCGGCGCCCCGCTCTGGACGGCGAGCGAAGCGACGGATGCCGACAGCACACCGCTGCAGACGAAGTGCGTGAAGGAACAGTTCATCGGGCGATCCCCAGCACGGCGTTGCTGACGCTGCCGAAGCCGTTCGCGGCCGCGGGATCGAGCACGAAGGCCTGCAGGTCGAACAGCACGCCCGCGAACGACGGCGTCGTCGGCAGCAGCACCAGGAGCGTCTGCGCGATGGCGCCGTGGGTCACCAGCGCGGTCGCGAACGAGCCGATCGGCGGTTACTGCTGCCAGACCGGCCCGGGCACCAGCTGGGCCGTGGCGTTCGCGAGCAGCGCGAGCACCGTGACGCCCAACCGCGGAACGGACCACCACGGCGTTGCCCCATCGTCCACTACGGCGAGCATTGCCGAGACCCGCCGCCACCTGCAAAGGCCTCGGCGGACATCCTGCGTTCCGCTGGCGGAGGTCCGGCGATGAAGCACCTGACGCCGTCGCAGACGCTGGTCGTCGCGTTCACCACCGAAGCCTGAGCGGCCCAGCGCCGAACAGGACCAACCCACCACCACCCGCTCGCCCCACCTGGCGCGCAGTTGCACTGTGCGCTGCATGGGCCGCAAGACGCGCATCACCCGCGACTGGCTGGAACACCGCTTCCGCCGAGCCCCCGGGCATCGCGATGGGATCAGTCTCCAGGCGGCTCGATCGCCAATGCGGAGCGGAAGCCGATGAAGTCTCGCCGCGCATGCCGGTTCAGGCTGGCGCGCTGGGCAAACGTCGCCCAGTCGGCGTCGGCGACCCAGACCTCCCCACCAGTTCGCGCGTGGATCGAGGCCGGTGCCCCGTGGAGCGAACACCGGGCCTTCGTGCCGCCGAACGTCACCGACGCCAGGTTGCGAAGCGACTGCAGCGTGGCCGGAACGCGCGGCTAGCTCTCGACGGCTCAATACGCGCCGATGGTCAGCGACAGGCCGTTCGAGCCGACGAGCGACGTGAAGTCGCCGGCGGCCGACAAGTCGATGCGCAACACCTGCTGGAGGTACGACCGGCCCACCAGCCCAGGAGAGACGGGAATCGCCAGTTGCTGGCGAGCGATGCCGTTGGTGACCGGCAGCAGAGTCAGCACGTCCGGTGATGTCAGCAGCAAGCAACCCGGCAGGCCGGCCGGCAGGATCGACGACAGCGGCACGCTGGTGGGAATCAGGCCCAGCACGCCGAACTGCAGCGCCTGGACGCTGGCGCCCTGGCAGACGCTGATCGCCGGAACGCCGACGTAGGGTGCCTGCTCGGCGGCGAACTGCAGCGGGCCTTGCGGGCCGACGCAGGCCGTGCCGTACGTCGTCGCCGCCGCCGGGATCGCCGGGAAACGCACGACGAACGCCTGTTCGCAGCCCTGCGGGTTGCGGCCGTAGCCGACGATTGCGCGACCGTCCGCCGAAACGTCGCAGGCGTCGAGCAGCGTCCAACCCTGGAGCTGTGCGCCGAGGCCCTGGTTGTTGACCAGTTCGTTCTGCAGGTCGACGACGCCGTCGATGGCGTTCCAGAAGTAGGCGCGCGTGCCGCCGGTGCCGAAGTTCAGGTAGCCGCCGACGACCACGTCGCCGAGGATGCTGCAAGCGTTCGCGCTGCTGGCGCTGCCAGGCACCGGCAGGACTTGCAAGCCGCCCGCAGCCGTCCAGCGGAACGAGCTGAGGCCGAATCCGCCGAGCGAACCCGACAAGCTCGCCTGACCGACGGCCACGCCGCCGTCGATCGACAGGTCGTACACCTGCGTGGCGTTGCCGACACTCTCCGGCGTGATCAGCGTCGCACCTGCCAACGTGACCAGCGCGCCGGCATAGGTCTGGAACAGCGTCGCATTCGGCGCCCAGGTGTGGCCGCCGATGACGTTGCCGTCGCCGCTGATGCAATTGAACAGGAAGTAGCCGGCCGGGTGCTGGGCATCGCGCGGCAGGATCTGCGGCGTCGGTTGGCCGACCTGCCAGCGGAAGTAGTCGCCGGGGTACGGGATGCCCGCGTTGGTCGGCTGGAAGCCGCTGACGATGCTGCCGTCTTCGCTGCAGCCGAAGATCGTCGCGAAGCCCCAAGGGACCAGTGTGCTGGCGAGCGACTGGTAGCCGCCGACGCGGCGCCAGACCCAGTCCGCGCCGTAGACGATGCTGCCGTCGGACGAGATGCCGGAAACGCCCCAGCCGAAGTTCGAGCCGTAGCCGTTGTCCGGCGCGATCACCTGGGTGCCGGTGTTCTCGGTCCAGATCGCGAACTCGCCCTGGATGGCGCCACTGCTCGAGCCAGGCAGATAGACCTTCAACGCCACCGTGCTGCCGTCGGAGCTGATGCGCACGCCGTACTTGCCGAGGCCGCCCGACACGTAGCAGCCGTTCGGGTTGGAGCCCGGAACGCCGTTCGAGTTCGGGATCGGATAGAAGACTGCCTGGGCGAAAACCGCCGTGGTGGTGGCGAGGGCCGCGGCGACACCGCGCAGACGGAAGTTGGATTGGATCATGGAAGCGAGGGCGACACGCAGTGCCGCAATCGGTTGCTGAGGTGGACAGTGACAGGACGGATGGCGAAGTGCCGACCGAACCGCGAGTACCGGGGGAGGTCGCTGGTGCTCAGCAGGCAGAAGCATGAACCGCCGCCGAGGGCCGCAATGTTCTCGTCGATTTGCCGTGGGTGGATGCACCAGAACGTCCCACCAAGGCACCGCGACGCCCCTGCTGGCAGAGCGCTCATGGCCGTGCGATCGGGAGCTTGCGGACCGTGCCTGCGGCACCCGTTCCCGCAGCTGGCGCCCACGGAAATCGTGACCGCGAGGCGATCCAGCAGCGGTCGCCAAGGTGCCTCTCGGACGTCGCTATCTCGGCAATGGGCGCGAACGGCTCTCGACGTCGCGCCGCACCTGCGCGAGCTTCGTGGCGAGCTCGCGCGTCACCGCATGATCGGCACCGCGCAAGGCCTCGGCGTCGACAAAGCACTGCTGGAGGAGCGGCAGTGCATCGGCGGGCCGGTGCGTGGCCAGCAGCAGGCGGGCGAGATTGTACCGGTAGATCAGCAGAGGCTCGCGGCCCGATGGCAGCGCCGCCTCGGCCGCCGCCAGCACCTCGCGCAACAGCGCTTCGGCAGCGTCCAGGTCGCCACGCGACTCGAACTGGCGAGCGAGGTTGTTCTTGCTGACCAGGGTCTTCGGGTGGTTCGGGCCGATGCTGCGGGAGCGGCCGTCGACGACCTGCTGCAGCAGGGCGATCGCCTCCTCGTGACGACCCTGGTCGGCGCGCAGCGAGGCCAGGTTGTGCAACGACTGCAGCGTCTCGGGGTGCTTCTCGCCGAAGCGGAGCCGGCGGCCGGCGGCGGCGGTTTCCAGCAGTTCTTCGCCACGGCTCCGGTCGCCGACCTTCAGGTACTCGAGTCCGAGGTTGTTCAGCAAGATCAGCGACTGTGGGTGATGTGCCGGCAAGTGGGCCAATGCTGCCCGAAGGGCCGGCTCGAGGATGGCGATGGCACCGCGGTGGTCGCCTTCGGCGCTCCAGATGCGGCCCGCCACGGTACGCGCTGCCAGGGCGTTTTCGTCCGCAGGCATGGCCTCGGCGAGCGGCAACATCTCGTCGACCAGGGGACGAGCGGCACGGGCTCCCGCGAGCTCGAAGGTCGCGAGTGCGTGGTTGTGCAAGCAGCGCAAGCGCAGGGTGATGGCGAACGCGTCCGCGGTGCGCAGCCGATCGCGCATTGGCTGCAGCAGGGCGAGTGCGTCGGCGGGGCGGCCTGCATGCAGACGCGCCATGGCGATGTCGATCTGCAGCGACAGATGACGCTCTTCGTCGAGCGGCGCCTCTTTGCGCGCGAGCTCCACCGCCCGCTGCACCTGACGTTCGGCGAGCTCGAAGCGGCCGAGCGCGTAGAGCGACAGGCCAAGGGCCTGGCACATGCCAGACTGCAGTGAGCCGCCGTCCGGCAAGGCCGCACCGAGTTGCTCGGCGGCACCGACCAGCACGGTCTCGAGGCTCGGCCTCACGCCATCGGGTGCTTCGGCGGCGCTGCGCAGCAGCTCGGTCAGGTAGTCGCCGACCGCTTCGGCGCGACCGCGCGCACGGTCGACTTCGCGAAGCCGCGCTTCGGCGAGCAGCCGCTGCTGCTGCTCGTCGGCGCGGGCGCATTGCGCCTCGCGCAGCGCCAAGGATGTGCTGGTGACGCCGGCTGCCAGCACGACGAACGTCGCCAGCAGCGCGCCGACCAGCGCGCGATGGCGACCGGCGAAGCGCAGCGCGCGCCGCCACGCGGTCGGCCGTGGCGCTCGCACGGGTTCGCCGCGCAACCAGCGCCGCAGGTCGGCGGCGAACTGCGCGGCGCTGGCGCAGCGCCGCTGGAGATCGGCCACCAGCGCGTGGTGCACGACGGTGCACAGGTCGCCGCGCAGCTCCGGGCGCAAGGCGTCGAGCGGCCACGGTTCGTCATCGCGTTCCTCCGGCCACAGCCGGGCGCGTTCATCGACGGTGCGACCACTGAGCAGTTGGTAGAGCAGCGCACCGAGCGCGTAGACGTCCTGGCCGGTGGTCGGTCGTGGCGTCGCGGCTGGCTGCCCGGCAATGGCGGCGCGCCGCGTCTCCGGCGCCTGGAACCCCGGGGTGCCGGCGGCAGCGCCGCGGAACGGCGCCTGCGGGCCGGTGGCGAGGCCAAAGTCGACGATCTTCGGGCGCCCATCCGCGGTGACGAGCACATTCGCCGGCGACAGGTCGTTGTGGGTGATGCCGAGGTCGTGCGCGAACTGCACGGCGGCCGCGACCTCCGCGACCAGGGCGACGACTTGGCGCACGCCGGCGTCGTTCTGCTGCACGAAACGGTCGATCGTCTGCCCCGGCACCAGCTCCATCGCCAGCCACGCTAGAGTCTCGCCGTCCTGCTCCGCCGTGCCGGCACCGTGGCACGCGGCGATCGCCGGGTGCCGCAGCTGGCGCAGCAAGTCCGCTTCGTGGCCGAGCCGGCGCGCGCCGTCGTCGGTGGTGCCGCTGCTGTGGCGCTGCACCTTCAGCGCCACGACCTGGCCCGTCTCCAGATGCTCCGCGCGGTAGACCAGGCCGTGGCCGCCCGAGCCGAGCAGGGCCTGCAGTCGGTACGGCCCGAGCGTGCGCCGTTCGCCGGCGACGAACGCGTCGGCCACCGAGAACTGCGAGCCGAGGGCCGGCACGGCCAGGAAGTCGCCGGTGTCCTGGTGGTTGGCCAAC
The DNA here is from genome assembly GCA_945861365.1 of Candidatus Kuenenia stuttgartensis. GTDB lineage: Bacteria > Planctomycetota > UBA1135 > UBA1135 > UBA2386 > UBA2386. The sequence continues at coordinate 7,846 of CAMAUH010000027.1, read as the reverse complement.
AGGCTCTGCACTTCGGCGAGCAAGTGGTCGTCGCCGCGGCAGCGCTGCTGCAGCAGGGCCGGGCGCGTCTCCGGCGAGGCGGCGAGCGCCTCGAGGAACAGCTCGCGCACGCGCTGGAACGCCGGCGGGTTCACTCCTCGTGCCCCTTCGCCATGCGCCGACGCAGCCATGCCCGCGCCAGGCTCCAGTCACCTTCGACGGTGCGCAACGAGACGCCGAGCACGCGCGCGATCTCGGCGGCGCCGAGGCCACCGAAGAAGCGCAGCTCGACCAGGCGCGCCTGCCGCGGGTCGAGCCGTTCGAGTTCTTCGAGCGCGTCGCCGAGCGCGATCAGCTCGTAGCCCGGCAGATCGCTGGCGACGCCGTGGGTGTCGTCGAACGGCAGGTGCGGCCGCCCGCCGCCGCGGCGCTGCGACCGTCGGGCCAGCGCGTGGTTGACCAGGATGCGCCGCACGGCGCGCGCGGCGACGGCGAGCAAGTGGTCCGGATCGGACCACTTCGTGCCTTCGCTGCGGACGAGCCGCAGGAACACCTCGTGCACGACGGCGGTCGCTTGCAGCGTGTGCGCGCCGCGTTCGCCGCGCATGCAGCGGTGGGCGATCGCATGCAGCTCCTCGTAGACACGCGCGAACAGCTCGCTGGTCGCCGCCGCGTTCGCCGATCCGACGCCGTGGGGCGGAGGCTGCGGTCGCGAGTGAGTCATGGCGGCACCAGTCTGCGACCGCTCCGCTGCGCCGGCAATCCCCGGAATGCCGAGGCGAAACAGCGCGAACGGCAATGCCGAAGATGGTACGGCCCGGCCCGACGTGGGCGAGGTTGTTGCCGAACGCGCAGAGCTGCTCCGGCTCGCCGTAGCAGTCGCTGACCGGCAGCGCCATTGGCACCGAGCCCACCGATCCATCCCGTCAGCACCGAGGCAGACGAGGAACCCGACGAGTGCCGCAGCACCCACGTCAGCGACCGCGTGCACACGACAGCGCCCCTCGCCGCAGGGCGGCGCGTTGGGGCAATTCGTCAATGCCGTCGATTGGATGGCCGACGGCGTCGTGGCGGGCGGCAATGGCCTGTGGCGCATGTCGACGCCGTGCCCACCGTCCGCGGTCCCCTTCGGTGCTGCCTGCGCAGGAACCGGCGGCACCAACACACTCGCTGCCAACGGTCTGCCATGGACCGGCAGCACGTTCTCGATGACCGCGACCGGGCTGGCGCCGCTGTCGCTGATCGCCGTCGACGCCGGCTTCGCGCCGCTTGGCCCGCTGTCGCTGACGTCGATCGGCCTGCCCAACGCGCGGCCGGGCTGCTTCCTGCACCTCGCACCGGACTACTACCAACTCGGCGCATCGACGACGGGCGAGCACACGGTCGCGTGGACGATCCCCGACAGCCCGACCTTCGCCGGGTTGGACGTCTACTGGCAGTTCGTCGTGCTCGAGATCGATGCTTCGCTCGCCATTCTGGAGACGACGAGCACGAACGCCCTGCAGCTGACGATCGGTTCGTTCTAGCCAGAGCCGATCTGCGTGAAGCCGATCGTGGTGCCGACGGTCGGGACGCCGGGCGCCTGGTTTCGCCGCTCGCCGTGAGCTGTGCGCGCGGCGGTTCGTCGGCTAGCGAATGGCGAGGTCGCGCTGCCGGCTCGTCCCGGGGTGCCGGCACGTAGCGCTGCAGGCCATGGATCGCCGGCAACACCTGCCGCGCCGAGCCAAGCGGGCCGCCACCCGAGCGACCGCATCGCCAGGTCAGCTGCCGACCAGCGCCCGCAGGCCAGCGCTGAGCGCCAGGAAGTTGCTGAAGGCGCCGTTGGGGTCCAGCACCGCGTACTGCGCGAACAGCGACACGCCGACCAGACTCGTCGACGGCGGGATCGCCTGCGGCAACCAGGTGGTGCCAGCCTGGTTGATCGAGACGCTGCTGACGACCAGCGCGTCGTTGAGCACGCTGCAGCCGCCGCCGATCGGCACTTCCAAGCCGGTGAGCCCGAGCGCCAGCAAGGCGATGCTGCCGGGCAGCGCGTCCCTCAGCTCGAAGTCCACCGTCGCCCCGAGCCGCGGCGCGTCGTCGGCGACGATCTTCGGCACGAGGCCGCCGGTGCCCGGACAGCCCTGGCCGTAGGGAAACACCGCCGGGAACGTCGGCATCGCCCACAGTTCGCGGCCGCTGCTGCCGTCGTCGGCGGCGAAGAAGATGAACTCGCCGGCGTGCGTGAACTCCGTGGGCCCGGACGAAGCACCACCCGGATTGATGTCGAGCAGGCGCGAGGTGCCGTTCGGGAAGCCGTTGCTGCGCCACAGTTCTTGGCCGAACCCGTCCGAGAAGCCGCTGAACACGGCGACATCAGCGCCGGGCAGCGTGAACCACCGGATGGCGCTCGTCAGCGTCGGCGGCTGACCGATCGGGAAGGTGTTGAAGCTGCTCGTGTCGGCGCGGTAGACGCGCGTGCCGGCGCCGAACAGGGCGATACCGAGCAGGTTGTTGTAGCTGTCGATGATCGTGCCCGCCGTGACGGCGCCGTAGTTGACAGTGTTCAACAGCGCAGTCGTCGCGGTGGTGCCGCTGGTCAGGTAGAGCCTCGACGTGGCGACGCTGCTGATCGAGGCGTCGCCGATGGTGAACATCCACTTTGTCCCGATGGCGCCGAGCACTTCCACGCGCTCGCCCGCCACATCATCGACCAGCAACTCGGTGTTCGCACCGCCATCCGTGCTCCACAGATCGCGGCCCGTCGTGAACGACGTCGCCGCGAACAGCACCCTGCCGTCGGCGGTGGTCGGGCCGAGCGAGATCAGCGCTGCCGCTGGTCCGGGCGCGATGTTGGTGACGACCGTGGTGCCGGCGGTGGTGCCGTCGGTGCGCCATACCTCGTCGCCGAGCCCATCGTCGGCAGCGAACAGCAGCTGCCCCGGCCGCGCGCGCATCGACCACTGCGGCTCGGTGCCGGTGCCGAGTCCACTCGCCGAACCGGGGCGCGTGTCGCGCACGAGCAACGTGCCCCCGACGGTGCCGTCGGTGCGCCACAACTCGACGCCGATCGTCGCGTCCTGCCCGCGGAACAGCACCAGGCTGCCGAGCGCGGCTGGCGCCGGCCGCGGCGGCAGCCCCGTGCGCAACAGGACCGGCGCGTTGACACCATCGATCGCGTAAAGGTTGTTGCCGAGGAACAGCAGCAGCCGGGTCGGCGTCTGCGCCCAGGTCACCGTGGTGGCCGCACCCAGCAGGCCCGGCAGCAAGACCGTCCCAGCCGGCGTACCATCGGTGCGGTAGACGATCGGGCTGCCCGCCGTCGCGACGAAGTAGCGGTGGCCGAGAAAGCGTGGGCTGAACGCGCCGAGCTGCGGCGCGCCAGCTACGTAGAGCGGCTGTGTGCCAGCGACGGTGCCGTCGCTACGCCAGGGCTGGTCATCGGCGCAGAACAGTACCACGTTGCCTTCCATCGCCGCGAGCCGCTCGGGGTTCGCACCAGCGTTGATTCCGGCCGGGACCAGCGGCGTGGGGGCGCCGGTGGTGTAGACCGCGCGGCCGTCGCCGAGCAGGGCCCCGGTGTTGCCAGGAAACTCGGTGACGACGCGCAGGGTCACGGCGCCGCTCGGCAGCAGCGCCGTGCCCGCGACCGTGCCGTCGCCGCGAAATGTCCCGCCCCCTGGGCCAGCCGGCGGCGGCAGCACGCGGTAGATCATGCGCCCGGGGCTGGCACTGATGCGGTTCACCTGGTCTTCGTCGACAGCGGTGATGAAGGTCTGGCCCGGCAGCAGGGTCGGCGTGCCGCCAGCACCGGGGATGCTGTACACCTGTGTGTTGGAGTCGCGTACGTAGATGATCTGGTTGCCGACCGCGAACAGGACCCTGCGCAGTGACGGCATCGCATCCTGGATGCTGAGGTTCTGGCTGAACGGGTTGTAGCGCAGCAGCTTGTAGGGCGTCGACGTCGTGCTGCTCGAGCTGTCCTGGGCGACGAACCAGAACACCGGCTGCGTGAACCCCGTCTGGTAGGCGACGAATCCGCTCGGCGACGACGAGCTGGCGCCAGCGCGCACGTCGATCGTCTGCAGCGTGCCCTGTGCGACGCAGTACGGCTCGGTACCGTTCGGTCCGTCGGCCGTGAACATCAGCCAGTCGCTGTTCCAGCAGAAGTCGCGCGGATTGCTGCTTGCCGAGCCGCTGGCGATGCCGGCGAACAGGCCCACCGTGATGCCGCTGACGCGAAACAGCTCGACCCCGCTGGTGCTGTTCTGGCCGGCGAAGTAGACGCCGCTCAGCAACGGCGCGATCTGGTTGGGCACGGCGAGCATGCCATCGAGGCTGCCGGCGCGCAGTTGCGTGACGCGCAGGGTCGTCGCAGCGGTGCCGTCGCTGCGCCACAGTTCGCGGCCATTCGTGGCATCGGTGGCGGAGAACCAGCAGCGATCGGCCGCCGCGTCGAAGGCGAGGCTCATCGGGTCCGTGCCGCCGTTGCCGATCGCCAGCGTGCCGGCGGGGGTGCCGTCGGTGGTCCACAGCACCTTGCCGCCGGCCTGATCGGGGGCGACGAAGAACGCCCTCCCGTTGCCGCCGACGATCTCGATCGCGTCGGTTTCCGCCAGGGCGCCCGCGATGCGCAGCAGCAAAGTGGTGCCCGTCGAGGTGCCATCGGTGCGCCAGACCCGGGTCTCCCCGTTCTCGGTGGCGAGGAACACCGCGAACGCGCCAACCAGTCGGCCCGCGCGCAGTGCGCCGTAGTCGTAGGTGGCAGCCGGGGCGGTGTTGAGGTCGGCGACGCGGAACGGCGTGCCCTGGGCGGACAGCGCTGCAGACAACCCGAGCACCGAGGCGATCAGGCTGGCAAGCGTGAGGTGCTTCATGCCGGGAGCAGCGATCCGCGGCGCCACTCCGTTCGCGGCCGGGGCGATTTCGTCGGTCCCGGCCGCGCGTCGAGTCGGTCTGACCAGCGTGCGCTCGCCGCCCAGTTCGTTCCCCGACAGCCGTCGCCGCACTCACTCGGCGAACGGCACCCGCACGCGGTTGTAGGCGACGACGTTCGGCACCAGCGGGCACGGGCTCGACGCGGTGCCGAACATCACCCACTGGAACTCGAGCTGGAAGCCCAGCGCGTTGTAGTTGAACGGCAGCGGCCACGTGTAGATCAGGTCGCCGTTGGGGTTCGGCGTGTTCGGCAGGACCTGCGTGACCAGCGGCAGCATCAGGTTGCACGGCCCGCAGGCGATCGGCGCCTGGCTGCTGTCGCTGAGGTTCAGCAGCGCCAGCGGCGCGCTCGGGTCCGCGTACTGCAACCGGATCTGGAACGTCTGGTTGCCCGGCGCGAACGCGCCCTGCGTGTAGCCGCACGGCAACAGGCTGGTGCAGCTGTTGCCGAGGCAACTGCCGCCTAGGTTGACCGGCGTGCCGCCCGCCATGGTCAAGAACGTGCGCGTGCAGGCGGTGCCGCTGCCACCGCCGACGGGCGTCTCGATCCAGCTGACCACCGCGCGCAGCGGGTCGCCGGCGTCGGCGAAGCCGCTGCGGATCGTCGGCTGCTGTTGGTTCGGCTGCGCGACCGTCGGCAGCGTCTCGAGCGGGCGCAGCGGCGTGCCATCGTCCCGATAGACGCCGAGCACGATCTCGTCGTCGCCGGCGGTCGCGGTGGCGCGGCCCCACGCGGCGAGGTAGCGGTCGCCACACCACGCCAGCGCCGGGCTCTTGCCGCGCACGCTGTCGAACTGCGTCGGCGCGGCGGCCGTCAGCGTCGTGCCGTTCCAGGTGAGTCGCACCTGCTGCAACTGGCCGAAGCGCGTGAATGCGGCGAGGAAGTGGCTGCCGTTGCCGGCGATCGCCGGGTCGAAGTCGCTGCCGTTGGCGGTGATCAGGTTGGCGCTGCCGAGCGACTGGCCGCTGGCGTTGATGGCCAGCACGTTCAGTGTGTGCGTGCTCGGCGAGATCGCCGGCGAGATCGTGTAGATCAGCGCGGCGGGCGAGGTGCCGGTGTAGCTGTCCGACAGCCGCGGCGTGCCGACGATCGTGTTGCCGCTGGTCGCCGGCGCGACGGTCTGCACCGCCCCGAGGGTGCTCACGGCGGTGAACGGGCGCACGCGGATGCCGACGCCCGGTTCGACATAGCTGACCAGCACCGAGTTGAAGCCGGTCGCTCCCGCATCGCGGCGGCCGCTGACCGACGGCCGCTCGCCCGAGGCGGCGATCGTCGTCACCGGCTGCAGCGGCAGCCCCTGCGACACGAAGAACGGCCGCACCTTCAGCGTCCACGGCCCGTTCGCCGTCGGACCCTCCTGCCAGACGATCGGCTGCCAGATGTTGGCGTTGGCGACCACCGGCGCCGTCTCGACCAGGTTGGCGGTGTTGGCGATGCCGAGCAGCGTGCTCGTGCTGTTGCTGTTGACGGCGTAGACGTCGCTGTCGGTGGCCGAGAACGTGCGGCACCAGACCCACGTCGTGAACACCGCGAGGCCGCCAGCCGCGGTCGTGCCGGTCACGAAGCTGTCGTTGCCGCCGTTCTGCGGCACCAGAGTCGCGGTGCTTAGCCACGGATCGAGCACCAGCGGGAACTGCGCCGCGTCGATGAACGCGTCGGGCAGCCGCAGTTCGAGCTGCCCGTCGACCATGGCGAGCCCGCCGCGGCAGCGTTCGCCGCGCGCGTCGATGCCGGTCACCTGGCCGACGTGCACACCGCCCACCTGGCCGTCGGTGAAGCGCAACGTGCCGTCCGCCAGCGCCTCGGCCTGCAGGCCGCCGCCGACGTCGCTGCGCACGACCAGGTCGCCGTCGCCGTCCGGGCGATGGGCGAACACGAAGCTCTGCTCGAGCCCGCGCGGCGCGATGCGGTAGTGCTCGACCACCGTCCCGCGTTCGTAGGTGACGTCGTTGCCGACGCAGCGGGGTGCAGGGGCCGTTGCCGCGGCAGTGGCGTGCAGCAGTTCGCCACCGCGGTGGATCGTCGCCAGCCGCAGCTGCAGGACACGGTTGTGCGGGACCGCGGTGCCTAGCGCCGGCACGAAGTCGATGCCGCCCGGCCGCAATGCCGCCTTGTAGTCGGCGCCGACCGCCCAGGGCAGGCCATCGGCATCGGCAACGACGCTGGCGGCCGAGGCGGTCGGGTTCACGGCGGCGGACACCGGATCTTGGGCCGTCAGAGAGCACTGCCAGCTCAGGAGCAGGAAGAAGGAGGGAAGGGTGCGCATGGGTTGGTTTGCGGGCGAGGCACGCCCAGCAGGGAAGCAGCGATCCGCGGTCGCGACCCGTTCGCGCGACCGTGACGGATTCCGTGCCCCGCCGCGGTGGAGGTTGGTACGGCGTGGCGGGTGGGGCGACCGGCCGCGGCCATCCGCTGCTTGCTGGCCGGCACCGGTCGGGGCAGCGACGGGCGTCGTGCCGAGGCTACGTTCCCCCGCTATCTTGCGACCGCGTGTCCGCGTCGAGCCACCCCGAGGATCCGGTCGAACTGTTGCTGGGTCGCGCCGTCGAGTTGCTCGAGCAGCGCGGCGAACCCGGGCTGCAGGAGTTCCTGACCGCCCACGCGACCCACGCCGGCGAGATCCGCAACGGGCTCGAACGGTTGCGCCGCCTCGGCATCCTGGCGCCGCCGCCCGCCGGCCCGGTCGAACGCACCGCCTACGGCGAGTTCCGGGTGCTGCGGCGCCTCGGCACCGGCGGCATGGGCGTGGTCTACGCCGCCGAGCAGACGAGCCTCGGCCGCACCGTGGCCCTCAAGGTCGTGCGGCCCGAGTTCCTGCTGTCGACCACGGCGCGCGAGCGCTTCCAGCGCGAAGTCGATGCGATCGCCCGCCTTCACCATCCTGGCATCGTGCCGATCCTGGCCGTCGGGCAGGACGACAGCCATCCGTGGTACGCGATGGAGTATGTC
>CAMAUH010000026.1 GCA_945861365.1 Candidatus Kuenenia stuttgartensis | reverse complement strand
CACGCCGTCGCCGAGCGGGAAGGTCGCGTCGGCAGCTTCCTGCAGCAGGCGCTGCAGTTCGGCGGCGCGCGCCGCCGGCTCCGGCGTGCGCTGCAGCAGCATGGCTTGCTCCTCGACCCAGCTCTTGGCGTCCGGCGCTGCATCGCGGGACTGCACCAGCAGCGCGCGCACGGTCTCGACGTCGCTGGTGCCGCTCTCGGCGGCGGCGTGCGCGATCAGTTGCGCGTGGTCGAACAGTTCGCGCTGCAAGGCCAGGCGGGTCGGGTGTTCCTTCGGCAAGCCGCGCTGCACGCAGGCCTGCAGGCCCTGGCGGTACAGCTGCAGCACCTCTTCCCGCGCCGCTGCGCTCGCCTCGACCGGCAGCAGCGCGCGCTGCAGGCTCGCCGCGCGCAGCAGCGTCTCCGGATCGTCGGGCGCCTGCTGCGCCTGTTCCTGCACGCGCCGCAACAGGGCGGCGCCGTCGAACAGCACGTCGAACGAACCTTGCCGCACCGACACCGCGATGCCGTTGACCAAGGTCAGGTTGCCCGGCTGGTAGCGGGGCAGCGACCACGCCGGCGGGGTGGCCGGCTGGCCATCGCGTTCGAAGATGAGCACGCGATCCTGGCGCGGAACGAACAAGCGGTTCGCCGACAGGGCCGGGCGCGCGGCCAGGCGCCGGTCGACCGGCACGTTCAGCGTCTGCGGGGCGACCAGCTGGCGCACTTCGGCGCGTTCGCCCAGCGGGGAATCCGGGCGCGCGCGAACCGCGACGATGCCGCGGCCGCTCAGCACGAATTCGTCGCCGAGGGCTCCCGCCAACCACACGACGTGGTGGTCGGTGCCGGCGACGGTCGCCTCGGCCGGCAGGCGCCACAGCGCGCGGCCGCTCTCGGTGTCGAGGCCGAGCACGAACTGCGAGTCGAGCGGCGTCATGGCGACGACATGCCGGTTGACCACCGGCACGTTGTTGGCGAAGTACACCTGGCGTTCGGCCTGCTGGTGCAGCATCGCGCGCGGCATGCGGACCACGTCGTAGGCGGTGATCCAGCGGATGCGGCCAGTGCCGGCTTCGATCGCGTAGGAGACGCCGAGGTTGGCGGCCCCGTAGAGCACGCCGTCGTGCAGCGACAACGGCGACGCGGCGAACTCCATGCGCGCGTTGCCGAACATGTTGACGTCCTGCTGGCTGCTGCAGACCAGCCGCCGCCATTTCACCTGGCCGGTGCGCAGGTCGTAGGCGCCGACCGAGAACGCGATCGCGCCCGAGCGGTCGTGCATCGGTGCGAACACGGTGTCGCCGGCGACGATCGGGTTGGCGCAGGAATCGTGGCCGCGGAACTTGCGCGTGCGCGGGCCTTCGATTTCATCGAAGTGCGACCACAGCTGCAGGCCGCTCGCCCGATCCCAAGCGAACAGCCGGCGCTGCGGCATCTTGTACATGATGCGGATGCCGCCGTGGAAATCGACGTTCGCCGAGCCTTCCGGCACTTGCAGCGCCGCGACGACGATGTCGCTGCCGATGGCCGCTGCGAGCACCATGTCCTGGTTGGTGCTGTCGCTGTAGTCGGCGCGGGAGTTGCCGAGGGGCGATCGGGAGACCCATTGCACCTTCGAGCGCAGCGGATCGAGCGACACCACTTCGCGGCCGGTCGCGATGCAGATGCCATCGAGGTCGCCGACGGCGTGCATCGCGAACAGGCCGATCTCGCGGTTGGTGAACTCGGGTGCGAACACCTGTTCGCTGCGCTGCGTGTCCGGATGGCCCGCCGGGTTCGGCATCGGCGTGCGGCCGGTTCCACCGCCGCCGTAGGCGCGGTGCAGCGTCGGCAGCGCCGATTCGGGCAGCGTGTCCAGCACGTCGTCATCGGCGGGATCGGTCGCGGCCCGGGCGCTGTCGGCGCGCGCGGTGATCGGGTCGACCAGCACGCTGCACAGGCGCAGCCGCGAATACACGCGCTGCTCTTCGCTGCTGCCGATCGGCGTCGCGTCGAGCGCGCTGCGGAAGTGCGTCGCCGCCAGCTGGCCCTGGCCGGCTTCGAGCGCCAGGTCGCCGAGGCGGATGCGGGAACGCTGGCCGAGCGACGAGGCCGGGAAGCGGTCGGCGAACCGCTCGAGCGTGGCGATCGTGCAGGTGGCCAGGTCGCGCGGCGTGCTGCCCAGTTCGCGACCGACCAGCGCTTCGTACTCGGCGGTCGCGGCGGCCGGCAGGTTGGCCAGCGTCAGCACGATCGCCAGGCGCAGGCCGAGGAAGCGACCCGGGCCGACCGGCACGACGCCACCGCTCTCGGTCTGCAGCAGGCGGTAGAGCCGTTCGACCGCGGCGCGGTGTTCGCCGGCGGTCAGCTCGGTGCGCGCCTCTTCCCATTCGTGGATCTGCTCCTGCGAGCGCAGCACCGAGAACAGGTTGTCGCTCTGGCTGGTCGCGAAGTCGACCGGTGCCGGCACGCTGCGCGGCGGCGGCGCGAGCGGCTGCTGGCTCGGCGCGCAGGTGAGGGCGAACGCCAGTGCTGCCGCTGTGGCGGCGAGGCGAGGCGTTGCAGCGTGTGGGCCCATCGCAGGATTGTGCATCGGATTGCGGTGTGTCGCGACTGGCGTCGGCCTGCCGGCCGGGCCGCGCGGCGCCTATACGAGCCGGGCCCGCTTGCGGAGAAGCCACTCGGTGGCGAGCACTCCCAGTAGGACCAACAGGGACCAAAGGGTGTCCCAAGCCGGTCGCGTGCGGGTGTCCTCGCGACTTTCGTACGACTTGGTCTTGGCGAAATCGGCCGCCAGCTCGTGGGCCTGGCTCAGGAACACGTAGCGGCCACCGCTGCCGTCGCCGCCGCGGCTGGCCTCGGCGATCTGCCGCAGCGTGTCGGCGTCCTGGCTCGAATCCGCCATCTCCTTGTCGGGCATGCGGACCAGCACGTCTTCACGCGCCAGCACGGCATCGGCGGGATTCTGGTTCGCGAACACGAGGAAGCTGTAGGCGCCGGCGTCGGCCAGCGTGAAGGTCGCCTGGTAGGTGCCGGGTTCGCCGGGCAGCGCGCGCAGGATGCGCTTCTCGGTCTTGTTCTGCTGGTCGCGCAGGAACACCGGCTGTTCCGAGGCGACCGCGGGCTGCAGTTCGCTGTCGACGATGCGCAGCTGCACCCGCACCTTGTCGCCGGTCTCGATCTGCGTCTTGTCGAGGGTCAGTTCGAGCAGGTCGTTGCGGCGCTGCAGGCGGCCCTGCGCGAGGTGGCGCACGACGTTGCGCCAGAACGCGTCCATGTAGGTCTCGGCGTACGGATCGCGCCAGCGCCACGTCTCGTCGGTGCCGATCCACATCGTGGTGCCGCGCGGGTAGTTGCCGACCACCAGCAGCGGCCGCTTGCCGTACGGGTTGCTGTCGTTGGGGTGCCGCAGCAGCACGCTCGCGCCGGGCTTGGCACGTTGCACCGGGTGGTAGACGAACAGGCCCGGCAGGCCTTCTTCCCACAGCCGCCGGTTCATGGCCGGATCGCGCAGCAGCATCAGCATCTCGTGCGGCTGCAGCGGATTCTCGAGCAGCGGCAGGAACGGCTTGTCGCGGCGCGGGCGGTTGTTCGCCAGCGAGAGCGGGTCTTCGAGCACGACCGGCAACAGGTCCTGCACCGGCGTGTTGCGGTAGCGCTCCGGCATCGCAGCACCGCCGTACTGGAAGGCGACGCCGCCGCCGAACTCGACGAACTTGACCAGCAGCTCGAGCCACTGCCGGCGCTTCTCCTCGGTCGGGCCGATGCGTTCGGGGGGCACGTCGCCGAACACGATGACGTGGTACTGGAACAGTTCCTTCTCGGTGCGCGGCAGGTCCTTCAGCGGCGGCAGGTCCTTGCTGTGCTCCTGCTCGAAGCGCGGGCTGGCGTCGAACATCAGCGCCTGCACGACGATGCTCGGGTCGACGCGCTTCAAGCCGTTCTTGACGTAGCGGTACTCCCAGCGCGGCAGGTCGTCGATGAACAGCACGCGGATCTTCTCGTCGTTGACGCGCAGGAAGCGCGTGTCCGTGTTGTCGTCGGTCTGGCTCTCCTCGGGCAACGGTGCGAGCTGGAAGCGCAGCGTCCAATCGCCGGCGGTCTCGAAGGCGTGGAACACGCGCACGCGCGTGCTGTCGCCGTCGGCGGGCAGTTCGCCGTTGGCGGTGGCCAGCGGCAGGAACGGGCCGCCGTCGCGGGAGCCCTGCAGCTCGACGCGGGCGCGCTGGCCCTTCATGCCTTCGGCGCGCAGCGTGACGTCGAAGCCGACCTGCTCGAGGCACAGCGCTTCCTTCGGCCCCGGTGGGCCGACCAGCCACGCGTTGCGCGGCGGCTCCGGATCGCCGACGCCGACCGTGTGCACCGGGATGCCGCGCAGGCCGTAGCTGCGGGCCACTTCGACCGGATCGAGGCCGCCGTTGTTGCGGCCGTCGGAGACCAGCACGACGCCGTCGAGGTTGCTGCCGGTGTTGCCGGCGAGGTGCAGGTCGAGCGCGTCGCCGAGCGTGGTGCGGTTGCCGCGCGCGGTCAGTTCGTCGAGATCGCGGATCGGTGCTGGCTTGCGCAGCACGCGGAACAGCCGCACATCGTGCGTCTTCTGCAGCTGTGCCAGCAGTCCGTCGGAGCGCGTCAGCACGGCCTTGGCCAGTGCGGTGCGGGTCATCGCGGCGAGGTCGCCGCCGCCGGCAGCCGCCTGCAGCGCCGCCAGCTGCTCGGCGTCCGGGTAGCGATCCTTGCGGCCCATGCTGGCGCTGTCGTCGACCAGCACATGGACCTGGTTCTGCGTGCGCCGGTAGGTGGTGATCTCGAACGCCGGCTGGAACAGCAGCACGCAGCAGATCGCGATCGCCAGCCAGCGCAGCGACGCCAGCACGATGCGGGTCGGCCGCTCGAGCCGTTGCAGGCCGGTGTAGGACCACCAGGCGAACAGCACCGTGGCCGGCACGATGATCAGCGCGATGACCCACAGCGGCGGGGCGGCGAGGAACCGGAAGGTCTCCTCGGAGTAGGTCGATGGGCCGACCGGGTTCTGCGGCGACAGCATGTTCAGTTCCTCCGCACCGCGACGTGCCGGGCCAGCGCGGCCTCGCCGAGCACGAACAGCAAGGTCAGCAGCAGCAGCGAGGCGCCGAGTTCGTTGTTGGCGCTCGCCTCGGTGGCGGTCACGGCGGCGGGCAGCCCGTCGAGCACGGCGGTGATGCCGAGCGCTTGTTTGACCTGGTCGTGGTCGGCGTAGCGCAGGTCGCCTTCGTCGGCGACCACGTTGACGGCGAACGGCAGCGACAGGCTCTCCTTGCCGGCCTCGCGTTCGAGCATCAGCTCGAAGGTGTAGAAGCCGGCGTAGGGGGTGTCGCTCAACGCCGGCGTGCGGAAGCGGCCGCCGGGCAGCGCCTGCGCCTCTTCGGCGAGCGGGGTCTTGGCGCGGCCGTCGCGTTCGGGCCGCTGCACTTCGACGTCGCTCGGCCGCGCCGGCAGCGAGCACGCGAGTTCGGCGCCGACCACGGCCGAGAATGGATCGATCGACGGCAGGGCGAGCCACTTGACCAGCCCGTGCAGCAACGGGAACGCGACCATCGGGTCGTCGAGCCGGTTCCAGCGTTCGGCGCGGTACTGCGAGCTGATCGCCGAGGTCAGGAACACGGCCTTGCCCTCGCCGAACGAGCGCGCGACCAACAGCGGTGTGCGGTCGGCGTCGGTGACGCGCGCCACCACGGTGGCGTCCGCATGCAGCGAGTCGGCGGCGACGCCGTGCCAGCGCCAGATCGGGATCGACTGCAGCACTTCGCGGTAGATCTCCTCCTCGAACTCGCGCAGCAGCGGATGCTCCGGCGCGCTGATGGTGGGGGCGCGCACGATCGAGCTGCCGGCAGCGCCGCCGAGCGGGCGCAACAGGCGGAACGGTTGCGGACCTTCGCCGGCGGCCTGCAGGTGCAGGTTGTAGCTCTCGGGATCGGCGCGTTCGCCGAGCAGCACCGCGACGCCGCGGCCGGCCTGCAGCGCTTCGGTCAGCGCGCGCACGGCGACCGGATTGAGGCGCTCGACATCGGCGAGCACCGTGACGTCGTGGTTCTTCGGCGTGCAGCGGCCGCTGAGCAGCGCCACCGTGTCGACGGTCTCGACCGCGAAGGTCGGCAGGGCGGTCGGATCCGGGTCGAGGATCGACTGCCACAGGTAGCGATGCGACTGCAGCGGATCGCCGTTGGCTTCGCCATCGACCAGCAGCACGCGGATGCGGTCGCGGACCTCGAGGCTGAGGTAGCGCTCGTCGTCGGCGGCCAGCGCGTCGTTGGTCAGCGTCGCGCGCAGGCGGCGCCGGCCGTTCTCGCGGAACGTCAGCTGGAAGTCGGCTTCCGCTTCGCCGCCCGGCGGCACGGTGACGACCTTGCGGATCGGTTCGGCGCCGTCGACGTCGAGCGTCACTTCGGCGTTGGCGGAAGTCTGGCCGCGGTTCTTCAGCACGGCGACCACCTCGACCGGCGTGCGCAGCACTGCCGCCGGTTGCACCACGCGCAGGTCGGTGATCTGCAGGTTGTCGACGACGCCGCCGCGCGCGGTGGCGCCGAACGGTCCGGTGTCGATCCAGTGCATGCGCGTGCCGGGCCGCTTCTGCAGCCGTTCGACCAGGTCGCGCGCGGTGTCGGTCAGTTCCGCGGCCGGCTTCTGCTCGGGGCTCGCCAGGGCCTTGCCCAGCGCCCGCGCCTGCAGGTCCGTGAACACGTAGACCTGCACGTCGGGATCCTTGCTCTCGTCGAGCGCGTCGGCGACCTGCCGCAGCGCGTCGTCCAGGTCGGCCGCGCCGTCTTCCGGCTTCTGCAGCTGCAGCCACTGGTTGCGCACCGTGCCGAGATCGAGGTCGGCGCGGGCCAGGAAGCGCGGCCGCACGCCCGCGTGCACCAGCGTCACCTTGTCGGTGCGGTTCGGGTTCTGCTCGAAGCGGTCGAGCAGGCGGCCGACCAGCGTGCGCGCCTTGTCGAACGGACTCGGGCTGCCATCCTGCCGCAGCCCCATGCTGTAGCTGCCGTCGATGACGACCACGTGGTGCACGGTGCCGGCCGTCGCCAGCAGGCCGGCGGCTTGTTGCAGCATGGGCCGCGCGATCGCCAGCGCGAGCACGATCGGCACCAGGCAGCGCAGCAGCAGCAACAGCAGGTTCTCGTTGCGGAGCCGGTTGCGCTGCTTCTGGTAGGCGCGCAGCAGGAACTCCATCGCTGCCCACGGGCGCTTCTTGTGGCGCTGGCGGTTGAGCAGGTGGATGAGCAGCGGCACCGCGAACAGCAGTGCGCCAGCCAGCAGGGCAGGATTCAGGAACTGCACGGCGGCTACTTGCGGCGCTTGGCGCGGGCAGCGCGGGCGCTGAGGTAGGAGGTCAGCACGACGTCGAGCGGCGTGCTGTTGACGACGCGCACGTAGTCGACGCGCTGCGCATGGCAGCCCTTGCGGATCTGCTCGGCGAAGCCCTCGATCTCGGCGAGGTAGGCATCGCGCAGCGACTTCGGATCGCACAGCAGTTCGGGCAGCTGCTCCATGCCCTGGAACAGCGTCATGCGCTCGAACGGGAACTCGACCTCGTCGCGGTCGAGCACATGGAAGACGACGATGTCGTGGCCGCGGCTGCGGATCTCGCGCAGGCCCTTCAGCACTTCCTCGGGCGCGTCGAACAGGTCGCTGAAGATCATCACCATGCCGCGCTGGCGCAGCTGGCTGGCGAGGTCGTGCAGCACCGCGCCGACCTTGGTCTTCTGCTGGCGGGTCTTCGCCTGCTCGAGTGCGCCGAACAGGTTGCCGAGGCTGGCGCGCGTGTTCGACGGTGGGATCTGCTTCTCGATCTTCTCGTCGAACAGCGTCAGGCCGACGGCGTCGGCCTGCTGCTGGATCAGGTAGGCGAGCGACGCGCAGGCGGTCGCGGCGTAGTCGAACTTCGCCATGCCGCCGTCGTGGCAGTAGTTCATCGACTCGCTCTGGTCGAGGAACAGGTGCGCGCGCAGGTTGGTCTCCTCTTCGTACTGCTTGATGACGAAGCGGTCGGCCTTGCCGAAGATCTTCCAGTCGAGGTGGCGCAGGTCGTCGCCGGGCACGTACTCGCGGTGCTGCGCGAACTCGACCGAGAAGCCGCGGTACGGCGACTTGTGCATGCCGGTCACGAAGCCCTCGACGACGAGCCGCGCGCGCAGCTCGAGGCGACTGACTTTGTTCAGCACCCGCGGATCGAGGTAGTCGGTGGGGATCTCGGTCATGGCAGCAGAAGGGAAGGAGTCAGGAGGAACCGAGTCGGGCGGTCAGAGCTGCAGGGTGGCGGACACGCGGCGCGAGTGCTCATTGCGCCCGTTGGCGCCTCTCGCCACGCCGCGGGGCGGCAGCCGCCCGTTGCTCACCCTCGCGTCGTTGCATGTCGGCCCGCCCCGCGGGAAACGCATCTCGCAGGCTTGAGCCGGCGGCTGCGCCGCCGGCTCAAGCCTGCGAGATCACCTTGGGCAACTTGCCGTCGGCGAGCGCCTGGCTCTCGTTCGCCGGCGTCTCGGCGAGCAGGCGATCGACGACCTTGTCGGTGGTGACGCCATCGGCTTCGGCGGCGAAGCTGGTGATCAGGCGGTGGCGCAGCACGGGCTTCGCGACGGCGCGGACGTCCTCCGCGGCGACGTAGAAGCGGCCCTGCAGCAGCGCATGGGCCTTGGCGCCCAGCACGAGGTTCTGGCTGGCGCGCGGGCCAGCGCCCCATTGCAGCCAGTCCTTCATCCACACCGGCGCTTCCGGGGTCGTGATGCGCGTCTGGCGCGTCAGCCGCAGCGCGTACTCGAGCACGGCGTCGGCGATCGGCACGCGGCGCACGATGGCCTGCAGCGCGAAGATCTCGTCGGCGTTCAGCACCGGCTTGATGTCGGTGGCGCGGTCCTCGGTCGTGCGGCGCAGGATCTCACGTTCCTCGGCGGCCGACGGGTAGTCGACCTTGACCATGAACATGAAGCGGTCGAGCTGGGCTTCGGGCAGCGGGTAGGTGCCTTCCTGTTCGATCGGGTTCTGCGTCGCCAGCACGAAGAACGGCTTCTTCAGCTCGTGGCGATGGCCGGCGACGGTGACCTGGTACTCCTGCATCGCTTCGAGCAGGGCTGCCTGCGTCTTCGGCGGCGTGCGGTTGATCTCGTCGGCGAGGATCACGTTGCTGAAGATCGGACCCGGCAGGAACTTGAACTCGCGGCGGCCGGTCGTCTTGTCCTCCTGGATGATCTCGGTGCCGGTGATGTCGCTCGGCATCAGGTCGGGCGTGAACTGGATGCGGTTGAAGCCGAGGTTCAGCACGCGCGCCAGCGTCGAGATCAACAGCGTCTTGGCGAGGCCGGGCACGCCGATCAGCAGGCAGTGGCCACGGCAGAACAGCGCCATGAACAGTTCGTCGACGACGTGGTCCTGGCCGACGATGACCTTCTGGATCTCCGCCTTCATCGCGGCGTAGGCCTTGCGGAGCTTGTCGACCTGTTCGAGGTCCTGCGGATTCGGTTGGTTGCTCATGGGTTTCTGATGCCAGGACGGACCGTCGCGGTGGGCGAGCGGTCGCAGCGAGTTGGCCTGCTACGCAGCAGGCGGAGGGGATGCGGGGGCGAAGATGCTGGCGCGACGAAGGAGATCAGACGGGAGTCGCGCACGGAACCTTCAGCGAACCTCAGGAGGATTGGGCAGTACGCCTTCGCCCTCGTCGTGGTGTGCCGGCGGCGGCGTGCGCTCGGGATAGGCGAGGCACAGCTCGTACGGGGTGAAACCCTTCTGGTCGATCGCGACCAGCAGCGCCTGCAGGTCGAAGTGGGCGTTGGGTCCGAGCCCGAGCCGTGCTTCCTGGATCGCGGCGTCGTACTGCGACCGCAGGCCGGCAAGGTCGGCGCCGAGCGCATTGAGCGCCGAACGCTCGCGGAAGGCCGGCACCGTGTTGCTGAAGAACAGCCACAGCACGAAGGCGAGGCTGCCGAGGGCCACCCAGTGGGGGAAGTTCGACGGGGCCTCGGCTTGGGTCCGGCTCATGGTGCGCGCGAGTGGCGATGCTAGCGAGGACAGCGCGAGCGCGATAGCGACCTTTCACGACGTGCCGCGGGCGGCATGCGGTCGGGCAGCGGCTGGTTGTCGACGGCGGTGGCCCGCGGTCACGGCGGCGCGGTGTCGTCCCAAGATTGTCGGAGTTCCCGTTCGCGCATTCGGTCCTCGGCCCTTTGCTTCCGGCAACCTTCGAAAACGCATGACCCTTCCCTCGCTGTTGACGTTCGCCGCGTGCACCGCGGCGCTTCTCGCCCAGGATCCCGCCGCCGGCACCAAGCCCGCCACGCCGCCACCGGCGGCCGCCGTCGCTCCGGCCGCGACCAACCAGGCCCAGGAACTGCTGCAGAAGGCGCTGCGGTTCACGCAGAGCCTGCCGGCGCTGCGCGCCAAGGCTTCGGCGACGATGGTGATGCCGGAGCTGCCGGATGGCATGGAGATCGACGTCGGTGAGCTGCCGGTGGTCGACGTCGAGCTGTGCGTGGCGATGCCGAACCGGTTCATGCTGAAGGCCGGCGAACCGTTCGGCGGCAGCGTCGTCTGTGACGGCGAGAAGCTGCTGCGCAGCCAGGAGGAGATGGAGCTCTATTCGCTCGGAGCAGCCCCGAAGACGGCGCTCGAGTGGCTGGCGCGCAAGGGGCAGATGCTGGAGCTGCCCGGCCAGACGACACTCGCCATGTTGCTGGCACCGGCGGGCAGCAAGCGCGCGCTGCTGGACTGCAAGAAGGTCGAGCAGGTCGCCGACGGCAAGGTCGGCAAGCGCGACTGCCACCACCTCGTCATCAAGGACGACGGGCTCGCCTGCGAGCTGTGGATCGCCAAGGGCGATGAGCCCTACGTGCTGCGGCACAAGCCGGTGCCCGCGAAGTTCGACATGGCGGCGATGATGGAGGGCGGTGAGGAAGGCGAGGATGGTGAGGTCGGTGCTTTGACGGTCTCGCTGATGCCCGGCTTCGACATCGAGTTCACCGAGGTCGGCAAGGAACCGGGCAAGGACGCGTTCTCGATCGTCGAGCCTGCGGGTGCCGAGAAGGTCGAGGATCTCGACGTGGCGATCCGCGAGAAGTTCGAGGCCGAGGCGGGCGAGATGGAACTCGAGGACGTCACCGAGGGCGAAGGTGAGGGCGACGAGGCGGCCGGCAAGCCGCACGCCTCGGTCGGCAAGCCGGTGCCCGAGGTCGAGCTGAAGCTGGTGTCGGGCGAGTCGCTGAAGCTCGCCGACCTGAAGGGCAAGGTCGTCGTGCTCGACTTCTGGGCGACGTGGTGCGGGCCGTGCGTGCAGGGCCTGCCGAAGGTCGCCGAGGTCACCGCCAAGCTGGCCGACCAGGGCGTCGTGTTCGTCGCATGCAACCTCGCCGAGAGCAAGGAGAAGGTCGAAGCGTTCCTGGAGAAGAAGGGCCTGAAGATCCAGGTCGCGCTGGTGGAGCAGGCGACCGGCGAGAAGTTCGGCGTCAGCGGCATCCCGCACACGGTCGTCGTCGGCAAGGACGGCGTCGTCAGCGCGGTGCACATCGGCTTTGGCCCGGGCGGCGAGAAGCGCCTCGAAGCCGACATCGTGAAGGCGCTCGGCGAGAAGAAGGTCGAGCCGCCGAAGCCTGCTGATGAGAAGAAGGACGAGCCGAAGAAGGACGCCGGCGGCAAGTAGTGCCGCGGCGCCTTCGGGCGGTCAGATCCCGTACTGCGCCGCGTCGCCGAGCTGCTCTTCGATGCGCAGCAGCTGGTTGTACTTCGCGACGCGGTCGCTGCGGCACGGCGCGCCGGTCTTGATCTGGCCGGTGCTGCAGGCGACGGCGAGGTCGGCGATCGTGCTGTCCTCGCTCTCGCCGGAGCGGTGCGACATCACCGCGCGCATGCCCGCCTGGTGCGCCATGTCGATCGCTTCGAGCGTCTCGGTCAGCGTGCCGATCTGGTTGACCTTGATCAGGATCGCGTTGGCGGCCTTCTCGTTGATGCCGCGCTGCAGGCGTTCGGTGTTGGTGACGAACAGGTCGTCGCCGACCAGCTGCGTCTTGCTGCCGATCGCCGCGGTCAGCGCCTGCCAGCCCTTCCAGTCGTCTTCGGCCATGCCGTCCTCGATCGAGAAGATCGGGAACTGGCTGCACCAGCTCTGGTACAGCTCGACCATGCCCTTGCTGTCGAGGGTCTTGCCTTCGCCTTCGAGCGTGTACTTGCCCTTCTCGAACAGCTCGGTGACGGCGGCGTCGAGCGCCAGCACGATGTCGCTGCCGGCCTTGTAGCCCGCCTTCTTGATCGCCTGCAGGATGATCTCGAACGCCGCGGCGTTGGACTCGAGGTTCGGCGCGAAGCCGCCTTCGTCACCGACCGCGGTCATCAGCTTCTTGCTCTTCAGCTCCGCCTTCAGCGCGTGGAACACCTCGACGCCCATGCGCAGGCCTTCGCGGAACGACTTCGCTCCGACCGGCATCACCATGAACTCCTGGAAGTCGACGTTGTTGTCGGCGTGCGCGCCGCCGTTCAGGATGTTCATCATCGGCACCGGCAGGCGCCGCGCCTTGCTGCCGCCGACGTAGCGCCACAGCGGCATGCCGATCTCGTTGGCGGCGGCCTTGGCGATCGCCAGCGACGCGCCGAGGATCGCGTTGGCGCCGAGCTTGCCCTTGTTCTTGCTGCCGTCGGCTTCCCGCAGCAGCGTGTCGCACAGGAACTGGTCCTCGGCCGGCACGCCGAGCAGCGCTTCGCTGATCGCGCCGTCGACGTTGGCGACGGCCTTCAGCACGCCCTTGCCGAGGTAGCGCTTCTTGTCGCCGTCGCGCAGCTCCACCGCCTCGTGGGCGCCGGTGCTGGCGCCGGACGGCACGATCGCGCTGCCGCGCGCGCCGGATTCGAGTTCGACTTCGACTTCGACAGTGGGGTTGCCGCGGCTGTCGAGCACTTCGCGGCCTTGCACGGAGACGATGGTGGTCATGAGGTCGGGAAGGGATAGCGGGTTCTGCGCGGCGCTGGCAAGCGTGCGTTCTGCGCAGTGTGCGCGCGGTCGCCCGGGGTGGGCTCGTCGGCCAGCTCGCCGCGGCAGGTTGCACAGCCGCATTCGGCGCAGGTCCAACCGAGGTCGATGTCGTCGTCGTCGCTGGCCAGATGGGAACGGAACGGGTGCGCAGCCGGCATGGGAGCCTCCTTCGCAGCCCGCGGACGCGGGCCTGCTCCCATAGGCACCGGCGACCCGCACTTTGGTCGCCGCGGCGCCGAAATCTTCGGCGCGCCCGCTCAGACCCAGCTGTTCGTCAGCAGTTCGCCCATGCCGCCAGCACCCGGCACGATGTACTGCACGTCGTTGAGCCCGCGTTCTTCGTCGGGGTAGGCACCCGGGGCGCTGGCCAGCGCGCGCTGGCTCGACAGGCCGCGGTCCAGGCGGCCGCCGTAGATGCGCACGCCGGGGTGCATCTTGGTCACGCGCCGCACCGCTTCCGGGGTCAACATCAGGTGGGCGGCGACGATGGCGCGCGGCGGGGCGCCGCCGAGCGCCTGGTAGACCTCGACGGCGCGACAGATCGTGCCGCCGGTGGCGCCCATCGGGTCGGGGATCACGACGATGGCGTCGTCGACCGGGCCGCCGATCTTGCTGCCGTCGAGCCGCACGCCGGTGACCTGGTGCTCGCTGTCGGTGACGCGCGACATGTTCAGGAAGTCGAGCCGCACGTTCGCCGGCGGCAGCACTTCGCAGGCGGCTTCGTAGCAGGTCTCGGCCGGCAGGATGCCGGCGCGGATCACCGCGCACAGCACCAGCTTCGTCTCGCGGCACAGCAGCGCGTCCTGCACGAACGCGCGCGGCTCCTGGGCGGCCATGCGGGTCGGCGCGCGCTGCCGGCGCAGCGGGAACTCGCGCGCCAGCACTTCCTGCAGCAGCCGGCGGTACGCCGTGCGCACCAGGGCCGGAACCTCGGCGGTGCCGGTGTCCGGGCTGCCGATTCGCACCAGCAGCGAAGCCAGGAAGGCGTCGTCGAACAGCACCACGTCGGGCCCATAGTGGTGGGCGGTCAGGGCGGTCATGCGGCGGCGGAGGATAGCGAACGCGCGGCGCCGGTCGCTGCGCGCGTCGGCGGTCGCTGGCAGGGCAACGCGCGGGCCGGGTAAGGTCTCCGGATGCTCGTCTCCCTGTTCGCCGGCCTGCTGGTCGCGTTCTCGCCGCAAGGCAGCCAGGCCGATGCGCCCCAAGGCCTGACCATCGTCGTCGTCGACGTCGGCCAGGGCGACGGCATCGTCATCAAGGCGCCGAACGGCACCGTGCACGTCGTCGATGGCGGCCCCGGTGGCCAGGGCACCATCGCGATGGTGCCGGCGATCAGTGCGCTGCAGCCGACCGGCTACGGCTTCACGTTCCTGTCGCACTTCCACGAGGACCATCTCGGGGGGCTCGACGAAGTGCGGAACGCGCTGCCGTTCGGCACCGCCTACGACCGCGGCGACCTGAACCGGCCGAGCAACACCGGCGTCAACAACTACCTCGCCGCAGCTGGCGTGCAGCGCCAGCAGGTGACGCTCGGCGCGGTCTACCCGCTCGGGGGCGGGGCGCAGATCCGCGTCATCGCCTACGACGGCAACATCCTGGGCGGTGCGTTCGTCGACCCGACCAGTTCGGCGCAGGAGGAGAACTCGCGCTCGCTGGCGCTGCGCCTCGAGTACGGGCAGTTCTCGATGTGGCTCGGCGGCGACCTGACCGGCGGCGGCAACAGCACCGCCGACGTCGAGAGCGCCGCCACGCTCGCCTGCGGCGACGTCGACGTCTACAAGATGAACCACCACGGCTCGAACACGTCGACGAGCCTCAACCTGGTGGCGCGGCTGCAGCCGGAACTCGCCGTGGTCAGCTGTGGGGCCGGCAACTCGTTCGGCCACCCGACCAGCACGATCGTCAATCGGCTGAACCAGGCGGCCGCGGCGCGCGCGCTGCTGTCGACGACGACCGGCAGCGCCAGCACGATCGGCTTCGGCGTCGCCGGCTCGATCCGCATCGACACCGACGGCCGCCGCTACCGCGCGTCGGCGACGAACGGCAGCTTCCTCGACTTCTTTTGCGACGAAGTGGTCACGCCGGTGGTCGCGGCGAGCGAACTGAAGATCAGCGAAGTGCAGCGCAACCCGGCGATCGTGCCGGACACCAACGGCGAATACGTCGAGGTCGTCAACGTCGGCAGCAAGCCGATCGGCCTGCGCGGCGTGCGGCTCGTCGCGGGCGCGTCGACGGTGACGCTGGCCAGCAACTTCATGGCGGTGCCCGGTCGGCCGCTGCTGTTCCAGGTCGATGGCGCGCGGCAGCGCAACGGCAACCAGCCGCTCGGCATGGCGCTGCCGTTCGGCACGCTGGCACTCGGCGACACGACCGATTCGGTCGCGCTGCAGCAGAACCTCACGACGCTCGATTCGCTGAGCTACAGCACCGGCTTCCCGGGCGGCAGCGGCATCGCCGCCGAACGGCGCGACCTGTTCGGCGCGCAGAGCAGCGCCAACTACGCCGGAGCACCGAACGTCTATGGCGCCGGCGATCGTGGCTCGCCAGGTGCCATGAACCCGAGCGATACGACGCTGCATCCGGTGCAGTGCGCGGTTGTGACCAGCAGCGACCGCTTCACGCTGCACGCGACGGCGCTCGACCACAGCAACTACTTCAGCGTGCTGCTGCTGTCGTTCGCGACAGCCCCGACGGTGCCGTTCAACAACGCGGTGATCCCGCTCGCCTACGACTCGCTGTTCGCGGCGTCGCTCGGCGCACCTGGCTTCCTGGCGATCCATCCGCCACTCGGCTACCGCAGCGTCGACGTCGGCTGGGTGCCGCCGCAGGGGCTGTCGGGTGTGACGGTCTACGCCGCGCACGTGATCCTCGACCTCAACCTGATGGTGCCGGGGCTGTCGCCGGCCACCGCCTTCGTATTGCCGTGAGCGCCCAATTCCCGCCGTTCCGCGTCCTGTTCTCCCGCGACCAGATCCTGCGCCGTGCGCAAGAACTGGCGCGCTCCATCACCGCTGCCACGCAGCCCGAACCGCCGATGCTGGTCGCGGTGATCGAAGGCGCGCGGCCGTTCGCGCGCCTGATCCAGCAGCTGGTGCCGGGCTCGCTGCCCGTGCACGAGGTGCGCGCGTCGTCGTACGCGGGCACGCAGTCGACCGGCACGGTGCAGATCACGCTAGGCAAAGATCTGCCGGTGTCGGGGCGGCACGTGCTGCTGCTCGAGGACATCGTCGACACCGGCCGCACGATCCACGCGCTGCAGAAGCACTTCCTCGGTGCGGGTGCCTCTACGTGCCGGGTCGCGTCGTTGTTGAGCAAGCCGTCGCGGCGGGTCGTCGACGTGACGATCGACTACCTGGGCTTCGACATCCCGGACGAGTTCGTGCTCGGCTGCGGCATGGACCTCGATGGTCGCTATCGGGAGCTGCCGGACATCGTGATCTACGAGGCCGATGTGGAGCGCGCGTTCGTGGCGCGCAGTGGGGCGGGGTCGACCGTTCGGTGACGGAGCCGGCGTGGCCGGCGGCGCTTGGCTGCCGAGAGGCAAAGCGAGAGCTGGCGCAGTCGCAGCGCTGAGGTTGGGGAGCTGGCCCGCAGCCACCAGCTCTCACCGTTGCTACTTCACGTCGAACCGCGCGACGAGGTCGAGCGCTTCCTTCATCTGCGCAGCGGTGCCGCTGAGGACCAGGGCATTCTGGTCGGCCTTCACGACCACCTTGAAGGCGACCCCGTTCGCGGTCGCCTTCGGCAGCGACTGCTCGAGCAGCTTGGCCGCGCCCTCGGCGGCCTGCGTCTCGAGCCGGACGACTTGCACCTGCAGGTCGCCGTCCGCCGCAGGCGGCTTGGCGGGAGTCGTGTTGCAGGCGGCACAGAGCAGCAGTGCGAGGAGTCGGCGGTTCATCACGCGTGCGACGCCGAACTCCTCGAGTTCTTCCGCGGCTTCGTCGGCCATCGTGGGGATGGCCTACTCGGCATTCGCAGTGGCCCCGCTGCCTAGAGCCC
>CAMAUH010000025.1 GCA_945861365.1 Candidatus Kuenenia stuttgartensis | reverse complement strand
CTCCCCCTGCGAAAGGGGCAGCACGGGAACGATCTGGGCGCGTCCGGTGAGAGCCTGAGCGATTGCCGGCACGCTGCCGTAGCGGGTCGAGCCGGCCAGCAGGAACTGCCCTGGCGAGCCGTCGCGGTTCAGCAGCGCCTTGATGAGATCGAGCGACTCCGGCGCCCTCGCGTACTCGTCGATCAGCACCGGTCGGGGTCGATCGAGGAATCGCATGGGGTCCGCGGTGAAGGCGCGCGCCGTGGCTGGGTTGTCGAGGTCCACGACTTCGCGGCCGAGTTCGGTTGCCAGGGTGCGCAGTACGGTCGACTTGCCGACTGCGCGCGGGCCGCTGAGCACGACGACCTGCGCGTCCCGGAGCCTTTCCGCGGCGGTGGCCAGCGAACGGCGGCGGACCTCGGTGCGCAGGGGCTTCGCGGGCTTCATGGTCGCAGGCTAGCCCTGAAATCCTCGATTTCGAGCTGCGATTGTTCCCGAATTCGAGGGGCACGGACGCCCGATTTCGAGCTGCCGTCACGTCGAGGTCGTCGCTGTGGTCGGCTAGAAAGGCGCCCGCATGACCGCCGACCCGCTCGTCCTCGCCCTCACCACGGCCCTCGGCGACCGCGCCGTGCTGACGTCCCCCGAGGACCGCGCGCGCTTCGAATCCGGCTGGCGCTACGGCAAGGGCATCGCGCGCTGCATCGTGCGCCCGGCCTCGACCGCCGAGGTGGCGACCGCCCTGCGGCTGTGCGGCGAACACGGCGCGCGCGTCGTGCCGCAGGGCGCCAACACCGGCCTCGTCGCGTCGTCGACGCCCGACATGGGCGGCGCGATGGTCGTGCTGAGCCTCGAACGTTTGAACAAGACGATCGAAGTGGACCGCGCCGGCCGCACCGTGCTGGTCGACGGCGGCGTGCTGTTGAGCCAGCTCAACGAAGCGCTCGCCAAGGACGGCTTCTGGTTCCCGGTCGACCTCGGCGCCGATCCGCAGATCGGCGGCATGGTGGCGACCAACACCGGCGGCACGCGGCTGCTGAAGTACGGCGACGTGCGGCACAACCTGCTCGGCATCGAGGTCGTGCTCGGCGATGGCCGCGTGCTGACGCAGCTGAACCGCCTGCGCAAGAACAACACCGGCCTCGACAGCAAGCACCTGTTCACCGGCACGACGGGTGTGTTCGGCGTCGTCACGCGCGCGGTGCTGCAGGTCGCCCCGCTGCCGAAGCAGCGCGCGGTGGCGCTGGTCGGCTGCCGCGATGGCGACGCGGTGCTGGCGCTGCTCGGCGCGCTCGAAGGCGAGCTCGGCGACGTGCTCAGTGCGTTCGAGGTGATGAGCGCGAACGCGCTCACGGCGGTGTTCGCGCACCAGCCGAACCTGCGCAAGCCGTTCGCGGAACTGCCGCGCTACGCGACGCTGGTGGAGCTGTCGTCGACGCTGCCGGCCGACGCGCTGGCGCTCGAGGCGGTGCTGGAGGCGCGGCTCGGCGCGTTCCTCGAAACGGCCGGCGACGCAGTCACCGACGTGCTGGTCGGCAAGGGCGACGAGTTCTGGTCGATGCGGCACCACATCAGCGAGAGCCTGCGCAGCGAAGGCAAGATGCTCGCGTTCGACATCGCGGTGCCGCGCTCGCAGCTGCCGGCGTTCACGGCCGATGTCGAAGCGCTGCTTTTGAAGGACTGGCCGCTGGTGCGGCTGTGCGACTACGGCCACTGGGGCGACGGCGGCACGCACCTGAACCTGGTGTGGAACGAGGCGGCGATCGGTCGGCCGGCGGCCGAGGTCATCGCGGCGCTGCAGCCGCGCATCTATGAAATCGCGGTGCGCGGCTACGGCGGCAGCTATTCGGCCGAGCACGGCGTCGGCCCGCACAACCAGCGCTACTACGACCTCTACACGGATCCGTTGGTGAAGCAGCTGTGTGCGCTGCTCGGCGATTTCTGTGATCCGGGCGATCGGCTGGGCACGGTGCGGCTGTCGTGAGACGGGCCGTCGAGATCGCGGTCGCGCTGGGGTTGCTGTACTTGGCGTGGACGTATGCGGCGGAGCTGTTCATCGCGTGGTACTCGGGCGTCGATCCCCCGTTGACCACATGGAACGTCGTGTGGTGCGTCGGTGGGAGCGCGTGGCTGATGCTGGCGGCGGCGCTGCTGTTCGGTCGCGGAAGTCGGGGCGTCTGATGCGCGACTTCGTTCGGTAGTTCGTCGCGGCATTTGGGCCTTACGCACTGCCCGCCCCTGGGTTCTCATGCGCGGCAGGTGCGGAACGCGAACTCGCCGCGGCGCTGCTGCCATTCGCGAACGTTCACGCCCGCAGCCTCGGGGCGATCGTGGCGTCTCCGTCTCCTGCGGTTCCAGCGCTTCCGAGGGCACCCAATGGCCATCCCGCGTCGCGGCTTCCTGCAAGGCAACGGTTCGTCCCGGTTCGCGATGGGCGCGCACGCTCACCAAGGCGAAGCGACGACGAGGCAACGCAATCGGTGGCTTCCAGGGCTTCTGGTCGTCGCTGCATTGCTGTTCGTCGTGCTGTCGTGGATCGCCAGCTCCTGGGATGTGGCGCCCTTGGTGGGAGCGGCGCGTGCCGGAACCGGGCGAGTGGCCGATGCGGCGCCGGTCCTCGTGCCGGGCGCGACAGAGCCCGGGCGTGAGCTCGTCGCTGCCGAACAGGCGCCCGTGGCCGAACCGGTGCCGGTGCATCCGGGGATTGCGGAGGTCGCGGACCTCGATGTGCGCGACCAACTGCTGGTGCGCGTCGTCGATGTCCACCAGGTGCCGATCCCGGGGGCGCGCCTGAAGATCGATGGTCTGCGGAAGGCGAACGACGGATCTGCCTACGGCATGCGCGGGGAGCCTGGCGTCGCCATCACCGATGCCGAAGGCAATGCGCGCATCGCCTACACGCGCTGGGTCGACATCGATGCCAAGGCGGCGGAGGTCGACCTGGCCGTCGATCACCCGGAGTTCATCGCCTTCCGCGACTCGTCGTTCGCCATCGCGGCCGAGCCGCGCACCGTGGTTCTGCAGCAGGGGCCGATGGTGCGGCTGACCGCCTGGTGCCGGACGCCGACCCTGCTCGTGCGCGACGTCACCATCCGCGTGGACTGGAACTCGCGGGTGCCCGACAGCGCGTGGCGGCGAGCCCCCGATGGGACCTTCACCACGACGCGTGTTCCCATCGGCAATCACCTCGTCGCCGTCCATCACGAGAGCGCTGAACTGGGCAAGGTGCGGAGCCGCATCGTCGCGTTCGAGATCGCGCCCGGGCAGCAACTGACGGACGTGTTCGTGGAACTCCGGCCATTGGTCACGCTGCGCGGCAGGCTGGCTCCGGAGGTGCCGCGCCCCATCGTCGATGGACGCATCGTGCTCAACCTGCACGCCAGGCTGGAAGGTGCGGCCCTCGCGTTCGAGCATGAGGCGCGCATCGCTGCCGATGGCACGTTCGTGATGCCCGATCTGCCGGAGGGCTCGGGCCAACTGATCGCCTGGTGCCAGGGATGGGCGTCGCGGGAGGTGGGTCGCAGCGCCGCGGAGGTCGACCGGGAGATCCCCGCGTCCATCTCCGGCGAGGCGCGCCAGAGTCTGCTCGAGGGCCGGCTGTCCATCGACCGCGGGCCGCCGATCATCGCGGACTCGGCGATGCAGGATGTCGTGGTGGCGATGGACCGTACCGGCGTGCTCGAGGTTCATGTCACGGACCTCGCGGGCGTGCCGTTGCCTGGCGTCATGGTTGGCGCATCGCCGAACGTGACGTGGTGCCGCCATTGGTCGGATGTGCTGCCCTGGAGCAAGTGGGAGGCGGCGACCGATGGCCTGGGGATTGCCCGCATCCATGGCTTGCCGGCGGATCCCGAGCTGGCCTTCGGGATCGAGTCTGCGACGTATCAGCTCCGCCTGGAGGACCGGGAGCGCCGGTTGTGCGCCACGATGGTGAGCGGGGAGACCACGCGCACTGCGATCCAGCTGGAACGCATCGTTCGCTAGCGCGAGCGGCGCGCCGTCGTGGCCATGGGGGGTTGCGGGTTGCCAGCTATCAGTGGACCCTGCTCACCCCTCGATGCACACGCACCACAGCCTCGCTCTCTCCGCCCTGCTCGCGCTCGCGACCAGCGCCGCGGCCCAATGGCCGACGACCTCGACGCCGAGCCTGCCGATCGGTGACTTCGCCAACGAGCAGACGCTGACCAAGATCGCCGCCACCAGCGACGGCGGCTGCTACCTCGGTTGGTTCGACAGTCGCTCGGGCGGCTACGCGGTCTACCTGCAGCGCCTCGACGCCGCCGGCGTCGAGCAATGGCCACACGGTGGCATCCTGGTCAGCAACAACCCGCAATCGACGTCGCTGGTCGACTGGGACCTCCTCTGTGACAGCGACGACCATTGTGTGTTGTCGTTCACCGACACGCGCGCCGGTGGCGACCTCGACATCTATGCCTATCGCATCACGCCGGCGGGGGCGCAGCTGTGGGGGGCGAACGGCGTCGCCGTGTCGAACAACTCCGACTATGAACCCAATCCCCGCATCTGTGAGTCGGATGCCGGCGACTTCGTCGTCACGTGGGCGAACACCGCCACGCGCATGGTCATGCACCAGCGACTGGGCCGCGCCAGTGGCACGCCCGCGTTCGCCGGTGACGGCATCGCCTATGCCGGCGACACCGGGGCTTCGCCGGGCTTCGTGCGCATCGCCGCGGGCGTCGGTGGCAACGTGATCCTCAGCTGGGTGCGCACGACTGCGTTCAGTGGCAACAAGCACATCCACGCGCAGCAGTTCGACCTCACCGGGGCGCCGCAGTGGGGCGGCGGCACGCGCCTGCCGGTGTTCGACAGCAACTCGGTGCCGATCGCGTTCGAGCCGCGCCTGCTGCCGGACGGCAGCGGCGGGGCCCTGCTCGGCTGGCACTTCGCGGTCGGCAGCCTGTTCTCGGCGCGCGTGCAGCACGTCTCGGCGGCCGGCGTGGAGCTGTTCCCTCACAACGGCGTCGACGTGTCGACCAGCACCAACAGCAAGTTCGATCCGGCGCTGGTGTGGCAGTCGGGCACCGCGGAGCTGTTCGTGGTGTGGAACGAACGCAACGTCGCGCAGACGTCGTGGGGCCTCTTCGCGCAGAAGTTCGACGCGGCCGGTGTGCGCCAATGGGGCGTCGGTGGCGTCACGCTGCTGCCGATCAACACGACGGTGAAGTTCGCACCGGTCGCGGCGCCGTATGGCAGCTCCGGCGTCGCCACCAGCGTGCTGGTCGAGAACCTCGGGCTGCAGCAGAAGAGCGTGCAGGTGTTCGCGCTCGATGGCACTGGCGCGCAGGCGTGGGCTGGCCCGACGCTCGCCTGCACGTTCGCCAGCGACAAGCTGCGCCTCGCGCACGCGACGACGAAGAGCGGCGCCAGCCTGCTGGCGTGGACCGACCAGCGCAGTGGTGCCGCCGACGTCTATGCCGCCGCGGTCGACGCGGCTGGCGCGATCGGGCTGGGTCTCGCCACGGCGACGCCGTACGGCTGTGGCGGCAATCCGGCCGGCAGCTTGAGCACGACCGGTCGTCCTGCGACCGGCACGACGATGTCCTTCCATTTGACCAACCCGCTGGCGACGCAGCCCGCCGGCAGTTTCGGCTTCTTCGTGCTGGGCTTGGGCCAGTTGGCGTTCCCGTGTGGCGTGTCGGTGCCGGGCTTCGGCATGGCGAGTCCGGGGGCTGCCGGCGAGTTCCTGGTCGACATCGGCGGCACCTACGCGCTGCTCGGTGGGGCGCCGTGGTTCGGTGGTGCCAGCACGGTCGACTACGCGTTCGCGACACCGTTCGCGACCAACCTGCTCGGCCTGCCGTTGTTCCTGCAGGGCCTGATGGTCGACTTCGCGCCCGGGGCGCCGATTCCGTTCGGTCTGTCGACGGCGACGCGGCTCGTCATCGGTTCGTGAACGGGCGTTCGCGTGCGTGATTGAGGCGCTGCCGGCCCCGCCGTAGCGTGCGGCGTCTTCCATGCCGCGCACTTCGTTCCCTCGCCACAAGATCCGCATCACGCTGCTCGAGAACATCCATCCCGCCGCGCGCGAGGCGCTGGTGGCAGCGGGCTACACGGTCGACCTGATCCCGAAGGCGCTCGAAGGCGACGATCTCGCCAAGGTGCTGGCCGAGTCGCACATCGTCGGCATGCGTTCGCGCACGAAGCTGCGCGCGGCCCAGCTCGAGATCGCGCCGAAGCTGCTGGCGATCGGCTGCTTCTCGGTCGGCACCGACCAGGTCGAGCTGTCCGCTGCGGCCCAGCGCGGCGTGCCGGTGTTCAACGCGCCGCACGCGAGCACGCGCTCGGTCGCCGAGCTGACGATGGGTTGCGTGATCGGCCTCGCGCGACGCCTCGGCGACAAGAGTGCGAAGCTGCACCAGGGCCAGTGGGACAAGTCGCTGTCGGGCGCGCATGAGGTGCGCGGGCACACGATCGGCCTGATCGGCTACGGCCACATCGGCCAGCAGGTCGGCCTGCTCGCCGAGGCGTTCGGCATGCGCGTGCTGTTCCACGACATCCAGAAGAAGCTGCCGCTCGGCCTCAGCAAGCCACTGCCGACGATCGAGCAGGTGCTCGACGAGAGCGACTTCGTGTCGCTGCACGTGCCGGAGACGGCGCAGACGCGCGGCATGCTCGGCGCCCCGCAGATCGCGCGCATGAAGCAAGGCAGCTACCTGCTGAACCTCAGCCGCGGCAGCGTGGTGGTGATCGACGCGCTGCGCGATGCTCTGCAGAAGGGGCATCTCGGCGGTGCCGCGCTGGACGTGTTCCCGCAGGAGCCGACGCCGACGCAGGCCGAATGGCGCAGCGAACTGGCCGGCCTGCCCAACGTGCTGCTGACGCCGCACGTCGGCGGCAACACCGAGGAAGCGCAGCGCAACATCGGGCTCGAGGTCGCGGCGGCGATCACGTCGTACATCGACCGCGGCGACACCGAGGGCGCCGTGAACTTCCCGACCATCAACCTGCCGCCGCGCGAGAACACGCACCGCATCCTGCACGTGCACCGCAACGTGCCGGGCGTGCTGGCGTCGGTGACCAGCATCATGAGCGAGCTCGGCGCCAACATCGAAGCGCAGCAGCTCGGTACCACGCGCGACATCGGCTACCTGGTCATGGACATCGACCGCCAGCTGTCGGACGCGGTGCACGAACGCATCGCGGCGTTGCCGGTCAGCGTGAAGACGCGCGTGCTGTATTGATCGTCCGCGGCGCGCTGCGTGATTGCTCGCGGCGCGTCATTGTGCAATCGTTCCGTTTTGGCCCAAGGCCCCGATTGCAGCAGAACCTCCACAGCTCGCCTCGCGCGGGATCGATGCATCCATGAGTTCCGCGATGTCCGCCAAGTTCCTCGCCGCCGTCGTGCGTTTCGAGGAGCTACCCGAGACGACTGCCGAGATCGCGTTCCTCGGCCGTTCCAACGTCGGCAAGTCGTCGCTGCTGAACGCGCTGGTCGGCGAGAAGCTGGCGTTCGTGTCGAGCACGCCCGGCCGCACGCAGGTGCTGGCCTGCTTCAAGCTGCAGCCGCGCGGCACGCTGGTCGACTGCCCCGGCTACGGCTACGCGAAGGTGAGCAAGGAGCTGCGCCGGGAGTGGCCGGCGATGATCGAGGAGTACCTGCTCGGTCGCGAAGAGCTGGTGAAGGCGCTGCTGCTGGTCGACGGCGAGATCGGGCCGACGGCCAGCGACCTGACCATGCTGGCGTGGCTGCGCGAGAACGACGTGCCGCACGCCGTCATCGCGACCAAGCGCGACAAGGTGCGCCCGTCCAAGCGCGCCAACCGGGCGAAGGAGATCGCGACGAAGTGCAAGGTCGATCCCGGCGACGTGGTGCACGTCAGCCTCGACGACGGCAAGGCGCTCGGCGGTCTGCGTGACCTGATGCGCAGCTGGCTTTCCTGAGCCCGCGCCGTGCCGGAGAAATCCGGCGCGTTCTTGCCCCCGGTTGCGCACTACATGGCATGCGCCAAGATGCTGCGGTGACCACGTCGGATCCCGAGTTCGAAGCGCGCCTCGAGCAACTCGGGAGGTTCTTCATGGGCACGTCGGACGTTCACATCGCTTTGGCGCGGATCACGAAGCGATTGACGGAGTTGGAGATCCCCTATGCGGTGTGCGGGGGCATGGCGCTCAATGCGCACGGCTACCAACGCGCGACCACGGACGTCGACCTGATCGTGACCGGCGATGGCCTCGCGAAGTTCAAGGAGCGATCGCTCGGACTCGGCTGGCTCGAGAAGTTCCCCGGCAGCCGTGGCGTCAAGGACACGGACAGCCGCGTGAAGATCGATTTCCTGGTCGCCGGCGGCATTCCCGGCGATGGCACCCCGCGCGGAGTGACGTTCCCCGATCCGGTGACGGCGGCGGTGGACATCGCCGGAACCAAGTACGTCTCGTTGGCGAAGCTGATCGAGATGAAGGTCGCCAGCGGCCTGTCTTCGCCGCACCGGTTGCGCGATCTCGACGACGTGATCCGGTTGATCGCCGCCAATCACCTGGGTGAGCACTTCGGCGATGCGCTGCACTCCTATGTGCGGCCGAAGTACCGCGAATTGTGGGCGTTGGCCCAGGTTCGTGATCCGCACGACGAGTGAACCGCGGTCGCGCGCGGAAAATCCGCGTCGAACGTTGCCCCCGGTTGCGCACTACGTGGCATGCGCCAAGATGCTGCGATGACCGCGTGGGACCACGAGCATGAGGCGCGCTTCGAACAGCTCGGGAGGTTCTTCATGGGTACGTCAGATGTTCACGACGCGTTGGCTCGCATCACCAAGCGATTTGCCGAGCTCGAGATCCCTTATGCGGTGTGTGGCGGCATGGCGCTCAATGCGCACGGCTATCGCCGCGCGACCACCGACGTCGATCTGGTGGTGACGGCCGATGGGTTGGAGCAGTTCAAGGCGCAGTCGCTGGGGCTCGGGTGGCTCGAGAAGTTTCCCGGTAGCCGTGGAGTGAAGGACACGGGCAACCGCGTCAAGATCGACTTCCTCGTGTCGGGTGGGATTCCGGGGGACGGCAAGGCACGGGGCGTGGTGTTCCCGGACCCGGTCGAGGTTGCCGTCGATATCAACGGCAAGAAGTTCGTTTCGCTCGGCAAGCTGATCGAGATGAAGTTGGCCAGCGGCCTTTCGTCACCGGATCGCCCGCGTGACTTCGATGACGTGATCCAACTGATCCGCGCCAACCAGCTCGGTGAGCATTTCGCCGAGCCTCTGCACCCGTACGTGCAGCCGAAGTATCGCGAATTGTGGGGGTACGCGCAGAATCCCAGCGACCTGCCGGAGTGAGCGCGCTCACCAGTCCGGCGCGCGCTCGCCGCGCTCGCAAGCCAGCAGCCGCTGCTGCAGCAGGCGCCGCTCCGGTTCGGAGCACGATTGGGACAGGGTCTGCCGCAGGGCCGCGACGGCGGCCGCGTGGTCGCCGAGCTCCCAATGGAATTGCGCGGTCACCGCGCCGAGCAGGAAGTAGTCGTCCAGCGCGCGGGCTTCCCGGATCCCGGCCAGCGCCTGCAGCCCGGCTGCGGCGCCGTGCAACTTGCCGACCGCCACGGCGCGATTGAGTTGCACGACCGGCGAGGGCGCCAATGCGAGCAGCCGGTCGTACTCGGTCGATATGCGATGCCAATCCGTGTGTGCATAGTCAGGGGCCGCGGCATGCACCGAAGCGATGGCCGCCTCACAGTGATAGGTGGTCAGCTGCGTGCCGCCGATCGATCGCTGCAGATGGTGGAACCCGCAGCCGAGCCAGCGCCGATCCCACAGCGTGCGGTCCTGCTGGGCCAGCGGCACCAGTTCGCCCGCCGCGTCGACGCGCGCCGGGGAGCGCGCCCCCAGCAACAGCATCAGGGCCAGCAATGCATGCCCACCCGGCGTGCGCAGCGCCGGGACCTCGAGCAGCAGCGCACAGAGGCGCACCGCTTCGTGCACCAGGTCCGAGCGCAGCAGTTCCGGGCCGGCGTGCGCGCGATAGCCCTCGTTGAACATCAGGTAGAGCGCCGACTGCACGAGTTCGAGCCGCGCCGGCAGCTCGGCCGGAGGCGGCATCTCGAACGGCACGCCGCCCTGCAGCTTCGCCTTCGCGCGCACCAGGCGCTGCGCGATCGTCGCCTCCTTCTGCAGCAGTGCCCGCGCGATCGCCGGCACGCCGAGGCCGCACACCGTCTTCAGCAGCAGCGGCACGCGGGCATCCGCGGGCACGTCCGGGTGGCTGCACAAGAACAGCATGCGCAGCGTGTCGTCGTCGATGCTGCCCGGTTCGCTCGCGGTGGCCGTGGGGGCCGGCTCGGCGGCCCAGCGCTGCAGTTCGGCCTCCACCTGCCGGCCGATCTGTTGGCGCCGCAGCGCGTCGAGCGCCGCATTGCGGGCGACGGCGAACACCCAGGACTCCGGGTTGGCGGGCACGCCGTCGGTGGGCCAGGTCCGCAGGGCACGCAGCAGCGCCTCCTGCACCACGTCCTCGGCCAGGTCGAGCCGGCTGGGACCCAGCACGCGGCACAGGCCGGCGACCATGCGCCCATAGCGGTGGCGGAACAGGTCGGCGACCAGGTCGGGAGGCAGCGCGGGCGACACGGGGTCGGTCAGTCCTCGGGGCCGCCCATGAAGTCGACCTCGCGCACCTCGATGCTGCCGAACTGCAGGTTCGGATGGCCAGCGCACAGGCGCACCGCGTGGTCGTAGTTGTCGGCCTTCAGCAGGTAGTAGCCGCCGACGACTTCCTTCGACTCGACATACGGGCCGTCCTTCACCTCGACCTTCTTCCCGGGCTTCGGCCAGATCACCTTGCCGCCCTGGTCGGTCAGCTTCTGGCCCCCTTCGAGCCGGCCCTCGGCAGAGAGCTTGCTGCTCCAGGCCTCGTAGTCGCCCAGGATGCGGGCGAAGTCCTCGGGGGTGTACTTGCTGTAGTCGGCCTGGATGTCGCCACGGAGGATGAGCATGAACTTCGGCATGGGTTCCTTTGGGGTTGTGCCGGGGTCGCCGGCGGTTCGCCACGAGGACGAACGGCCTGCTACGCGATCGACAGCGAGTTCGTGAAATCGAGTCGTTGGATCCCCGGCGGGCCCCACTTCCGCCTTGGAACCACCGTGGAAGCGTCGCTAGCATCGCGCCCCCGGACCCTCAGCGCGCCCGCATGTCCCACCAAAACCCGTCCGTCGAACCGTCCATGTCCATGCCTGCAGATCGGCGATTTTCCGGCAGGCGCATCGGCGTCCTGGCCCTCGCCCTGTTCGTGGGGTTCCAGCTCTACAGCTGCCGCTCGACTCGCGATTGGCGCCCCTATGAGCAGCCGGCCGACGGCCTCGGCGCCGACGCGGCCAGCGCGATGATGGCCAAGGACGCCGACGGCGCGTTCCTGGCGGATGGCTCCTGCGCGGTCTGCCACAAGGGCTGCAGCGATCCGCACCCGGGCGCGCGGGTCGCCTCCTGCGTGCACTGCCACGGTGGTGACGCGAGCCGGCCCGACGTGGTGGGCGCCCACCCGAAGCCGAGCCTGCCCAAGCGCTGGGCGAAGAGTGCGTCGACGCCGGGTGCCTTCGACTCCGCGAACCCCGAGCAGCCCTACATGCTGACCCTGCAGGAGAGTCAGGCCTGGGTGCAGTTCGTGAACCCGGGCGACCTGCGCGTCGCCAACAAGACGTGCGGTCCGTGCCATGCGCACACGACGCTGTCGGTGATGAAGTCGCTGATGACGACGGCGCAGCACTTCTGGGGCACGGTGACCTACGCGAACGGCATCGTCAGCACCAAGCGCTCGATCCTCGGCGAGTCGTACGGCCCGGATGGCACGCCGCAGATCGTCCAGCACGTCATCCGCGAGCCCGGCAAGGACGATCGCGCGCCGACCGCCGAGGAGCTGCAGAAGCACAGCTGGTCGCCGGTGGCGGTGCCGCTGCCGCACTGGGAAGTGACCCAGCCGGGCAACGTGTTCCGCATCTTCGAGCAGGGCAGCCGCCTCGGCACGCCGGCGCTCGGCCTCAACGGTCTGGCTTCGCCGGTGCCCGGCCTGCCGGACAAGTTCGAGGACCCGGGGCGCCCCAACAACAAGTCGTCGGATCGCGGCTTCGGCACCCTCAACCGCGTCGACTTGCCGACGCTGAACGTGCACAAGACGCGCCTGAACGACCCGCACCTGTCGTTCTTCGGCACCAACGACAACCCCGGTGACTACCGCAGCAGCGGCTGCACCGGCTGCCACATGGTCTACGCGAACGATCGCGACCCGGTGCACTCGGGGCCGTTCGCGCAGTTCGGCAACACCGGCAAGGGCAACGTCGGCGACAAGGCCGCGTGGCTGCGTACGACCGGCCAGAGCAGCGCCGACCCGACCATCGCGCAGGATCGCAGCGGCCACCCGATCGCGCACACGTTCACGCGCTCGATCCCGTCCAGCACGTGCATGGTCTGCCACATGCACCAGCCGAACAGCTTCATCAACACGTACTACGGCTACCAGATGTGGTCGTACGAGACGGACGGC
This sequence comes from Candidatus Kuenenia stuttgartensis, assembly GCA_945861365.1. Classification (GTDB taxonomy): domain Bacteria; phylum Planctomycetota; class UBA1135; order UBA1135; family UBA2386; genus UBA2386. Next base: position 4,617 of record CAMAUH010000025.1, on the reverse strand, counting down.
CAGCAGATGTGGCCGGAGCAGCAGAAGGAGAAGACGCACGACGAAGTGCGCGCGATCAACGCGCGCAATCCGGAAGGTGCGGCGGTGCGCGGCAAGTGGGGCGACAAGACGTTCCTCGAGGGCGTCGCGCAGGAGATCAACCCGAGCCTGCAGCACACGCAGTTCGCCGACTACCACGGCCACGGCTGGATCTTCCGCGGCGTGTTCAAGATGGATCGCAAGGGTCGGCTGCTCGACACCGACGGCAAGGAAGTGCCGTACGACAAGCCGAACAAGTTCGCCGGCGTCATCCCGCCGCTGGGGCAGAACCCGGTGGATCGCAGCTGCTTCGTGCCGAAGCCCGGCCAGCCGGTGCACCTGAAGGACATCCATGCCGAAGTCGGCATGCACTGCGTCGACTGCCACTTCTCGCAGGACATGCACGGCGACACGCACCTGTACTCCGAGTACCAGGCGTCGATCCAGGTCCAGTGCCAGGACTGCCACGGCACCGCGTTCGATCTGGCGACGCTGCGTTACTCGGGGCCGGCCGCCAAGCCGGACAAGAACGACCCGAGCAAGAAGCAGCGGCTCGACGTGCGGCACGACACCGACCGCGCCGGCAACATCACCGAGGTCGAGGTGCGCACGCCGTGGGGCAAGCCGCGCTTCGAGGTGGTCACCGAGAGCGGCCGCCGGCGCTACATCCAGCGCTCGATGCTGTTCCCGGACCTGCAGTGGGAAATCTCGCAGGTCAAGCAGTCCTGTGACCCGAAGGACAAGGACTACAACCAGAAGGCGGCCTACGCGAAGTTGCAGCAGCGCGCCGACGGCAGTTGCGCGCACGGCCCGAGCAAGGAAGGCGAAGGCCTGCTGCGCGGCATGGACTGCGCGTCCTGCCACACGTCGTGGATGACCTCGTGCTTCGGTTGCCACCTGCCGCAGGAGGCGAACTGGCGCACCGACATGAACCACTTCGAGGACAAGAAGCTGCGCAACTGGGCTTCCTACAACCCGCAGGTGGCGCGCGACGACGTGTTCATGCTGGGCGTGTCGCCCGACGTGAAGGACAACAAGGTCGCGGTCGTGCGCTCGTCGTCGGCGGTGATGATCTCGTCGACCGACAGCCAGCGCGCCATCGCCTACAAGCAGCAGCTGACGGTCGCCGCGAACGGCCTCAACGGCCAGTGCTTCAACACGCACTTCGCCCACACGGTGCGCAAGCACGAGACGCGCAAGTGCTCGGACTGCCACCTCAGCGACAGCAACGACAACAACGCGTGGCTCGCCCAGACCTACTTGATGGGCACGAACTACGTGAACTTCTTCGGCATGTATGCCTACGTCGCGACCGAGCGCGACGGGTTCGAAGCGGTGCGCATCACCGAGTGGCCGGAGCCGCAGGCGATGGTGGGTTCCAACCTGCACCGCATGGCGTTCCCCGACGAGTACAAGGCGCACCAGGCCAGTGGCGGCAAGCTGACCGAGTCGCACCACCATGGCGGCAGCGTGCGCAGCCTCGAGGTCCGCGGTGAGTACCTCTACACGGCGGCCGGCAAGGACGGCTTCCGCGTCTACGACATCGCCAACATCGCCAACAAGAACTTCAGCGAGCGCATCGTCACGTCGCCGGTGTCGCCGCTCGGCCAGGACACGCACGTCAAGACCAAGTTCGCGACCGCGGTGGCGCTGCCGACCAACCTGTCGATCAGCATGGCGCGTCCGTTCATCCCGGAGAACCGCGAGCAGAACTACCCGTACGCCGGCCGCGACCAGAACCTGCACGAGAGCTATCGCTACGCCTACATCAGCGACCGCTTCGAAGGCCTCGTGCTGGTCGACATCGACTGCCTGACCGACGGCGATCCGGACAACAACTTCTGCAAGCGCGCGCTGACCTTCAACCCGGACGGGGCGCTGAACGGTGCCGAGCACCTGACCGTCGCCGGCACGACGGTCTACGTCTGCTGCGAGCGCGGCCTCGTCGCGGTCGACATCGCCGACCCGCTGGCGCCGCGCATCGTCGCGACGGTGCCGCTGACCAAGCCGACCGCGGTCGCGGTGCAGTTCCGCTACGCGCTCGTCACCGATGCCGAGGGCCTGAAGGCGATCGACATCACGCTGCCGGCGCAGATGCGTCTGGTCGGCCGCACGCTGCCGCTGGCCGATGCCCGCAGCGTGTATCTGGCGCGCACCTACGCCTACGTCGCCGCCGGCAAGGACGGCATGGCCATCGCGGACATCACCAACCCGGAGAACGCGACGCTGGTGCAGCTGTTCAATGCCGAGGGCAAGCTGGCCGACACCAACCAGGTCAAGGTCGGCATGGTCAACGACTCGGTCTACGGCCTCGTCGCCGACGGCCAGACCGGCTTGCACGTGCTGCAGCTGGTGACGCCCGAGGACGATCGCAAGGCGAGCGCCTACGGCTTCGCGCCGGAGCCGCGGCCGAAGTGGATCGCCAGCCGCCAGACCGGTGGGCCGGCGATGGCGATTGCCAAGGGCCTCGAGCGCGATCGCGCCGTCGACGAGGCCGGCCACCAGGTGTCGGTGTTCGGTCGCATCGGCGGCCGCCCGTTCACGCTGGCCGAGATGCAGAAGCTCTACCTGCGCGACGGCAAGACGTTCGTCGTGCCGGACGAGCCGCCGGTCGGTTGGCAGCCGCCGGCAGCCAAGAAGAAGTGATCCGGCCCGCGCTCCGCGCGGGTCGCTGCCCCTGATCCCCCAGTCGAAGCCCGTCGTTCCGCACCATGAAAGGCGACAGCCCTGATTCCCCGTTGGATCTCCTCGTTGTCGGCGGCGGCCCCTGCGGGACCGCGGCCGCCTGGCGCGCCCACGAACTCGGCTTGTCGGTGCTGGTCATCGACCGCGAGTGCGTGCTCGGCATCGTCAAGGAATGGTCCGAGCACGTGCCGCCGAAGATCGTCGACGCGGACTATGGCGACCAGACCGACCTGCAGTTCCCGAAGGGCGGGGCGCTGATCGCGCAGTTGCCGTACGAGGACCAGACGCCGTCGCCGGTGCTGTACGAGAAGTGGAAGAAGGTCTACGACGACAACAAGGTCGCCTACCGCGACGGCGTCGAGCTGTACGCGTGCACCAAGCTGCAAAACGGCGTGCACCAGGCCGAGTGCCTCGAGCTGCAGACGCAGGCGCGCAGCAAGGTGTTCGCGAAGAACGTCATGCTGTCGCTCGGCAGTGGTTCGCCGGCCAAGGTCCGCTTGATGGGTGACGGTCTCGGCATCCGCTACAAGCTCGGCGACAGCAACGACTTCGTCGGCGCGCCGGCAGCCGTCGTCGGCGGCGGCATGTCGGCGGCCGAAGCGGTCGTCACGATCGCGCTGGCGAAGGCGGCGGCGAAGGACAGCAGCGACGTGTTCTGGTGCTACCGCGGCCGCGGCATGCCCAAGGTCGCGCAGGGCAAGGCGCTGGCGAGCAAGTTCTACGAGGCGTGGATGCAGGGCAACATCCGCTACCTGCCCCTCAGCGAGCCGCTCGCCGTCTTCAAGGACGACAAGGGCAAGGAACTCGTCGCGGTGAAGACCAAGCGCGTCGAGCAACAGAACCAGCCCCCGGAGCTGATCTGCTACGAGTTCGAGAAGAAGCAGGTGCTGGCGCTGATCGGCAACGAGCGCCCGACCGAACTGCTGTCGTCGATCGGCATCCGTGAGTTCGGGCTCGCCGACGCGCCCGCCAAGAAGCGCCTCGCGGTCACGCCGCTGCGCGAATCGCAGGTCGCCGGCGTGTTCCTGGGTGGCGGTCTGCTGCACCCGGCATACATCGAGACCACCGACTTCCGGCCCGATGCGCTGCAGTCGACGGTCAAGGAGAGCGAGACCAGCTTCAAGCGGGCGATGATCGAAGGTGTCGCCATCGCCGAGTCGCTCTTCCAGCGCTCGAAGAAGGGCGCCTCCGACGAAGCGATCCGCGACCAGTTGGTCAAGCAGAGCCAGGCGGCGGCCGCGGCGGCGCCGGCACCGAAGGCGGCTGCCCCGGCCCCGGTCGAAGCACCGGTCGCGGTGCCGCAGCTCGGTGCCGCGTTCGTGCACATCGGGCCCGGCGAGAACGCCGCGAAGACCGACCACTTCTTCCCCGTCGGGGACAGCATCGTCGGCAAGAGCGCTGGCCGCGTGGTGTTCAGCGGCGACCAGTTGCTGCTCGACCAGCACGCCGCGTTCCGCATCGACGACGACGAGTGCTACGTCACGAACGTCCCGTTCGGCGGCGAGTGCTATGTGCGCATCGGCGCCGAGCGCACGGTCCAGGCCGGCACGATCATCGTCGCTGGCCGGCAGCGCCTGCGCGTCGACGTCGTCGACGGGCGTGTCTGCCTGGCGCGACTCGACAGCAAGGGCCAGGTGGCGCGGCAGATCCCGCTCGCTCGCGAAGAGAAGACCATCGGTCGCGACGACCTCGACCCGCGCGACTTCGCGCTGTCGCGCGGCCACTTCACGGTGACCGATGCCGGTGGCGTCGCGCGCGTGCGTGACACCAGCCGCAACGGCACGTTCGTCGAGCTGCGCGGCGCGCTGCGCCTGAACGAAGGCGACGAGGTGTGGATGGGCGACCAGCGCTTCCGCTTCGTCGAGCTGCGTTCGGATGTGGCACCGAGTGGCACCGGCGTGCTGCGCGCAGCCG
>CAMAUH010000024.1 GCA_945861365.1 Candidatus Kuenenia stuttgartensis | reverse complement strand
CGCGGTGATGTCGGTGGTCGCGTCGAGTTGCTGCTCGGCCAGCCCGGCGCGTTCGAGGGCGATCTGCGTTTCGACGTCGCGCAAGTCGCGGCGGTACAGCTCCGCTCGTTCGGCCGGCACGTGCATCGCGAGGAACAGCAACCCGTCGCGGCGTTCCTCGAGCAATTGCACGCGCGCGGCGAAGGTCGCGGCGGCATCGTCCTGCAGCGAGGCATAGCGCGTCGCCAGTTCGACGTTGCGGCGCACGGCGACCTCGATCTCCTGCTTGCGGCGGCGCGCTTCGGCGAGCCGTTCCTGCAGCCGCTCGGCCTGTTCGCGATCCTGGTCGTCGCTCGGCTGCAGGCCCGCGACCGCGCGCTCCATGTCGAACAGCCCGGTGGTCCAGTGGCCGCGGGCGAGCGAGTTCTCGGCACTCTGCGTCAGCCGGTCGCGGCTGGCGCGCGCTTGTTCGAAGGCGAGGCGCAGCGACTCGATGCCGTCGAGCAGCTGGCTGCGCGGGCGCTGCGGTCGATCGACGAGCGCCTCCAGGGTGCGCAACGTATCGAGCCGGCCGATCGCCAGCTGCAGTGGGCGCACGGGCACCGGCACGGCGCGCAGCCGCTGTTGCGCATCGTGCAGCAGTTCCCAGGCATGGTCGGTCACGTGGCCGAGGGCCATCGTCAGGGCTTCGAGCGCCGGGGCCGCCGCATCGAGGTGCGGCATCTCCTCGGTGAGGCTGGCCAAGGTCAGCTGCAGGTTGCGCAGGCCGACGGTGCCGCCGACCTCGGTGCGTCCTTGCCGGTTGGTTGCCGCGATCGTGGCGGCGACGAAGGCGCGCAACGGCTGCAGGGCCACCTGGTCCCACAGGGGCAGCAGGCGTTCGACGTTGGCTTCCGCGCGGGCGATGCGATCGAGGTAGAAGGTCAGCCGGTGCAGCTCGTCGCGGCGGCGCGCGACGGTCGGCGATGCACCGCCGAAGCGCTGCGCGAGCTGTTCGATCGCCGCATCGGCTGCGCCGAGGGCGAGTCGCCGTTCCGCTGCATCGATGTGCGCACTGCCTTCGGCCAGTTCGGCCGCGGCAGCGTCCAATTGCTGCCGCAAGCGCTGCAGGAACAAGGCGGGCTCGCGGTGCAGCAAACCGATCGCGTGGTGGTTGCCATCGGTCGGGATCGGGCAGCCGCCGGGCCACTGCCGCACGTGCGCGAACAGCGCTTGCAGTGCATCGAGCCAGGCGACGCCGGCCGCGAACGATTCGGCCTTGGACCACGCGGCCAGCTGCTGGGCGGCCGCCGCGAGCATGCGTCCCGTCGTCGCGGCGATCGCGCGGCGGGCATCGAGGGCCGGCCGATGGCGGCCGAAATGCGCCAGCACGTGCTCGATGGCGCTGGCGCGGGCCAGCAGTTCCGCGGGATCGCCGGGCAGGGTCGTCGCGGACTGCAGCAGCCGGGCGATGCGGCGTTTGCGTTCCCACGGGTGCACGCGTCGATCTGCAGCGTCGACGGCGGTCGGCGGCGAATGCGCGAAGCGTGCTTCGCTCCAGTCGGCCAGCACGGTTTCCGCAGGATCGTTCGCCAGTTGCGTCGCCAGCGCGCGCAGCCGCGTCGCCACGGTCGCCGCGGTCGGTCGCGCGGCCGGTGCCAAGGCGAGGCAGTCGGCGAGCAGGCGCTCGACGGCCGGGTGTTGCGGCAGCTGGCGCGCGCCGCCGCCGTCGAGCAGCCAGCGCAAGGTGGCGCCGAGCGAGAAGACGTCGCGCGAACCATGGGCAGCGGCCTGCTGCATCGCTTCGGGGGCGGCGAACGCGGCGGTGCCGGGGGGGCAAGGTTCGGTCGATGCCCCGCCGGCGGCGATCGGTTGGGAATGCTCGAAGTCGAGCAGCAGCGTCGCGTGCGGGGTGCGCAGCAGGTTCTTCGGCTTGATGTCGCCGTGGCACAGGCCGCTCGGCAGTCGCGCGCTGCGCAGCCCGTGCAGGCGGGCCAGCGTCGTCGCGACTCCCGCCAGCAGTTCGCAAGCCATCGCCGCCGGCAGGGCGCCACGTTCGGCCACCAGCTGGTCGAGGTCGACGCCGGCTTCGTGCCGACTCAGAACGCAGGGTCGGTTGCTGGCCGCATCGGTGCCGACCTCCAGCAGGCGCACCACGCCGTCGCCCGCCGCCGCCGTGCCCAATGCGAACTCGCGCTCGGCGTCGCTGGGGGAGCCGGTGACGAACACCTTGCTGACCACGAATCCGGCCCGCGCGGCGTCGGCGCGCGCCCACACCGTGCGATCGGGTGAGCAGTGCAACAGGCGGTCTGGGGCGGGGGAGGGCGGCATCACGGCGGGGGGCGCTGGCTGGCTCGCGGGAGGGCTGGTCCAAGGCGTGGCGTCGCCGAGGGGCTGGACCGCTCTCCTAGGTTACCAGAAACTGGGCACTTGCCTGGGGTGCCGGGAAACCGACGTAGTCGCGCGCCCCCTCCAACTCGCCGCCGGAGATCCGACATATGCCCGTTTGTCTCGAAGTCACCGATCGCGCCGGTACGCGCGAACTCGAGCACGACAACCACTCGTTCTGGATCGGCGGGCCGCGATCCGGTTGTGAGGTCGAGCTCGACCTGCCGGGCGTCTTCGGTCGCGTGCTGGAGGTCGCCTGCGATGAACGTGGGCGGCTGCGCGTGCGCGCCGAGCCGGGCCTGCCGTTCCCGATCCGCTGTGCGACCGGCACCATCGGCGCCAGGTTCGAGAACTTCCTCGATGGCGACGTGCTCAACGTCGGGCCGGCGCTGGTGAAGCTGCGGCATCGCGCCGAGATCGGCACCGAATCGCTGGTCGCGCTCGATCCGGCCGCGTTGACGCAGTCGCCGGGTTCGCCGGTCGGGGCGTGGTACCGCACGTTCATGGAGATGGCGGACCACCTCGAAGGCTTGAAGAGCCACGACCAGATGGTGCCCGCGGCGTTGGCGGCGATCCTGCGCGCGACGGGCGCCGACCGCGTGCACGTCGAGCTCGACGACGACGACGACGCGCACAGCTGGTTCATGAGCCGGCCCGAGGACAAGAAGCCGTTCCGCATCAGCCGCTCGTTGATCGAGCAGGTGCGCAACTCGGGTCACGTCGTGCACGTGCCGGTCGCCGCCAAGGATCCGGTGGCGCGCACGTTCCACAGCGTGCGCAGCGAGGGCATCTCGGCGGCGGTGGCGCTGCCGATCCAGGCGCTGGGCAAGACGCTGGGCGTCATCTACGCCGATTGCACGCGCGATGGGGCGGTGTTGTCGGCGGAGGACCTGCAGCGCGTGGCGTTCTGCGCGCGCATCCTCGCGACGGCGCTCGGCAACCGCGTGCTGGTGCGCAGCCTGCTCGATCGGCCGGCGAGCGGTGCCGGCCACTGGGCGCTGGAGACGCGCAGCCCGGCGTGTGCCGAGGTCGTGCAGCGCGTCAAGCTGTACGCGCCGGCCGACTACACGGTGCTGTTGCGCGGCGAGACCGGCAGCGGCAAGGAGGTCATCGCCCGCACGCTGCATGAACTGTCGCGGCGCAGCAAAGGGCCGTTCGTGCCCGTGAACTGCGCGGCGATCCCCGAGCAGTTGATGGAGAGCGTGCTGTTCGGCCACGACAAGGGCGCGTTCACCGGCGCGATGCAGGCGCGCCGCGGCCACTTCGAGGAAGCGCACGGCGGCACCATCTTCCTCGACGAGATCGGCGACATGGCGCTCGAGCTGCAGGCGAAGATCCTGCGCGTGCTGCAGGATCGCATCGTGGTGCCGATCGGCAGCCGGCGGCAGGTGCGCGTCGACGTGCGCATCGTCGCGGCGACCCACCAGGATCTCGAACGCATGGCGCGCGAAGGGCGTTTTCGCGAAGACCTGTACTACCGGTTGCGCGAGCTCGAGATCACGCTGCCGGCGCTGCGCGAACGGCGCGAGGACATCCCGGCGCTGGCCGCGCGCTTCCTCGCCGAAGCCGCCGAAGAACTCGGCTACGCCGAGATCCCGGCGCTGGCTGCGGATGCCGAGGCGCGGCTCTGCAGCGAGCCGTGGCGCGGCAACATCCGGGAGCTGCGCCACGTCGTGAAGGGCGCCGTGCTGCGGGCCGGCGGGGGCACGATCCAGGTCTCGCACCTGGATCTCGATCGCCGCATCGAGCGGGTGCCCGCCGCGGCGCCGGCGGTGGCGGCACCGGTCGTCGCGGCCGTGGCGGCGAGTGAGCCGGCGACCTGGAAGGAGCGGCTCGAGGCGCAGGAGAAGGAGGCGTTGCAGCGCACGTTCGCCGAGGCCAGCGGCAACCTGACGCGAGCCGCCGAACTGTTCGGCGTGCCGCGCACGACCTACCGCGAGAAGCTGGTCCGGCACGGGCTGCTGGAGGGGTGAGGCGCGTTGCGCTTCTTTGCGCTGATCGCGCATTACACCGATGCACAGGGCCGCTAGTGTCCGCGCCGCTTGCAAACGAACCGAGGCCCAGTCACCGCCAACCTGACCGTCGTCGGTGACGTGCATCGCTGGTGGCGCAGTGCGGATGTGACGTTCCTGGAGCGCAATCGGCCCGATCTGACGATGTTCGTCGGTGACCTCGGCGACGAGGACGTCGAGATGGTCGAACGGATCTGCGAGCTGTCGGTGCCGAAGGCCGTGATCCTCGGCAACCACGACGCGTGGCAGAGCTTCGGCCGCAAGGCCGCGACCGCGAAGCTGCAGCAGAGCCTGGCGTTGCTCGGCGACGACCACATCGCGTATTCGGTGCGCGAGGTGCCGAGTTGCGGCATCTCGGTGATCGGCGCGCGGCCGTTCTCGTGGGGCGGTCCGAGCCTGCGCAGCCCGGAGCTCTACGACGAGATCTACGGCATCCACACCATGCGGCAGTCGGCGGCGGCGATCGTCGACGCGGCGCGCAATGCGCAGCATCGCGACCTGGTGATCCTGGCGCACAACGGACCGATGGGGCTCGGCGAGCAGACGAGCGACATGTTCGGCAAGGACTTCGGCAAGCCGGGCGGCGACTGGGGCGATCGCGACCTGGCGTTGGCCATCCAGCGCATCGAGGGCTTCGGCCTGCGGGTGCGCGCGGTGATCGCCGGCCACATGCACCACAAGCTCGTGCATCCGCGCGGCGCCGAACGCACGCGCTTCCTGCGCCGCGGCGACACGCTGTTCCTCAACAGCGCCTACGTGCCGCGGGTGCGGGCGCTGCAAAACGGCGAGGAACTGTCGTACTTCCTGCGCACCCGCTGGGCGGCCGGCGAATGCGTCGCCGTCGAGGAAGTCTGGGTCGATGTGCACGGCGACGAGTACGAGGCCGTGCCGCCGGCGATCGTCGACGTGTCCGGCCTGGCGCCGGTCGTCGACGAGACGCAGGACTAGCGCGCCGTCGGCTTCGCCGCCTGTTCGACCGCGCGCCAGACGCGCAGCAGGTTGCCGCTCCAGATCTGGCCGATCTGGGCCTCGGTGTAGCCGCGCCGCACCAGTTCGCGCGTGACGTTGCGGCTCTCGCTGGCGTCGTTCCAGCCGGTGATGCCACCGCCGCCGTCGAAGTCGCTGCCGATGCCGACGTGGTCGATGCCGACGGTCTTCACGACGTGGTCGATGTGGTCGACGAAGTCGGCGACGGTCGCGCGCGGGAACTTCGCGTCGATCGCCGGCATGCCGGCGCGGAACTTCTGACGGCGTTGCTCGCGCTCCTCGGCCGATCCTTCGTCGTCGGCCCGGTTGACGCCGCACTCGGCCATCCAGGCGCTGACCGCGGCCGCGCGCGCCTTGTCGACCTTGACGAAGTCCGCCAGCGCCACGCACTGCACGACGCCACCCTTGCTGGCCAGCGCGCGCAGCTGCTCGTCGTCGAGGTTGCGGGTGTGTTCGGCGATCGCGCGGGCGCCTGAGTGCGACGCGATCACCGGGGCGCGGCTGTGGGCGACCGCCTGCAGCATCGTCGTCTTCGCGGCGTGCGAGACATCGACCATGATGCCGACGCGATTCATCTCGGCGATCGCCTGCCGGCCGAGTTCGCTGAGGCCACCGTGCTGTGGCGTGGCGGGTGTGTGCGAGTCGCCGAGCTGCGTGTGGCCGTTGTGCGTCAGGCTCATGTAGCGGGCGCCGCGGCCGTGGAACTCGGCGATGCGCGCCAGGTCGAGGCCCATCGGGTAGCCGTTCTCGATGCCGATGCAGGCGATCAGCTTGCCCTCGGCGTGCAAACGCTCGACCGCGTCGGGACTGGTGGCGAGGCCGATGACGTCGCCGTGCTTCTTCGCCATGCGGTGGATGGCGTCGAACTTCGCGGTCGCCTCGGCGTAGGCGCGCCGGTAGGCGCCGCCGTTCAGCTGCCGTTGGTCGACGTAGACGATGAAGAACGCGCAGTCGTAGCCGCCCTCGCGCATCTTGACGAAGTCGACCTGCGCGCTGCCACGCACCGTCGGGTCGAACCGGGCGCGGAACTCGTCGCGTGTCTTCGGGTCCGCCGGCAGTTCGTCCGGCGCCAGCTTCGGGTCGATGTCCTTGTGGGTGTCCAGGGTCAGCACCCGCGCATGGATCGCATCGGCCTGCTGCGAGGCTCCAGGAGCCTCCTGGGTGGCGACGGAACCGGCGATGCCGACGAGCACAGCGGCGATACGGAGCACGAGCATGCCGAGCAGGAGTAGCCGCCGATCCGTGCCGCGGCCAGCTTCGCGGCAATTCGCGCCGGTTCGATGTGCTAGCGTAGGCCCTCCCTCCATGCCATCCGCCAACTCCAAGCCCACCGCGGTCGATCGATCCCTCGAGACGACGGCCGCCGGCATCTCGTGGGTGACCTTCGCGCGTTGCCGGGGCCAGTTCGTCGACCGTTGGCCGAGGGTGTTCGACATCCCGCTGTGCCGCGACCACCATGCCCTGCTGACCGGCCAGGATCTGGCGCTGAAGTCGCTGCTCGACGTCGGGGCGACCGATCGTGTGCACGAGCCGAAGGTCCGCGCGGCGTTCCCGGGCATCGACTACCGCAGTTTCGACATCGACCGCACCAACAAGCACGACTACCACGACTTCGCCGACATCGACCGGCAGTTCGATGCGGTGACGCTGTTCGAAGTGCTCGAGCACCTGCCGCCGAAGACCGCGATCGAGCTGATGGGGCAGTGCTTCCGCGCCTGCCGCATCGGCGGCTGGTTCCTGGCCAGCGTGCCGAACGTGTGCACGCCGGGCGTGCAGGAGGAATGGACGCACATCTCGACGATCAGCTACCTGGACCTCGCCGGCTTGACCGCGTGGGCCGGGTTCGACGTCGTCGCCATGGGGCGCGTCTACTACGGCGGTTGGCGGCACCGGCTCGTGCACACGAAGCTGCTGCACCCGCTGCACCGGTTGCTCGGCGTCGACTACGCGCAGTCGATCGTCGTGCTGGCCCGCAAGCCCTGAGACCCAGGCCGCGCGACGGCATCGCCCCGAAGGCGTTGCGTTCGCGGGCTGCAACGGCATCATCGTCGCCCCTCGATGGCAGAGACCGCTGACCTGATCGTCGTCGGTGGCGGCATCATCGGCTGCTCGGTGGTGCACCACCTGGCGCAGCTGCTCGACCGCTCGACGCGCATCCTGTTGCTCGATCGCGGCCCGGTGGCGGGCGCGACGTCGGGTTCGTGCATGGGCCACCTGATGGTGACGCCCGACGACGCGCAGGAGTACGCCTTCACCGCGCGCAGCGTGCAGCTGTGGCGCGAGCTGAACGAGCGCCAGGGCGGCTTCGACTACAACCCGACCGGCGCGCTGTACCTCGCCGACGATCCGACCGACGTCGAGCTGTTCGCGGTGCTGCAGCAGCAGTTCGCCGAGCACGGCGACCGCGCCGACCTGCTCGATCCGCGGCAGCTGCGCGAACTCGAGCCCGGCCTCGCCCACGATCTGCCCGGTGCACTGTTCTACGCCGGCGATGGTGTCGTGCTGCCGATGCTCGCCTGCGGCGCGATGCTGCGCGAGGCGCAGCGTCTCAACCAGCACGTGGTGGTGCGGCCGCACTGCGCGGTGACCGGGATCGATCGCGACGGCGATCGCATCCGCGGTGTGCGCACGGAGCAGGGCGTCATCGCCGCGCCGATCGTCGTCAACGCGACGGGGGTGTGGTCGCCCGAACTCGCGGCGATGGCCGGGCAGCCGCGGCTGCCGATCCACCCGCGCGCCGGCAACCTGGTCATCACCGGCCACCACGTGAGCCCGATCCGCACGCAGCTGCTCGAGGTCGGCTACATCCGCTTCGCGCACAGTGCCGCCAAGGTCGATCCGACCCGCACCGACGATGCCGGCGGGCATGCGGTGAACATGCAGCCGCAGACCAACGGCGGCTGCTTGATCGGCAGCACGCGCCAGTTCCGCGGCATGGACCGCGAGCTGAACCGCGAGCTGCTGCACCGTTCGCTGCTGCGTGCGCAGCGTTATGCGCCGGGGCTCGCCGATGCGCCGATCGTGCGCACGTGGGTGGGGCTGCGGCCGTACTCGATCGACAAGCACCCGCTGATCGGGCCTTGGCCGCTGTTGCGCGGCCTGTGGATCGCGACCGGCCACGAAGGGCTCGGCATCACGCTGGCGCCGATCACCGGGCGGCTGCTCGCGCAGCAGATCGCCGGCCAGCCGACCGACATCGACCACACGCCGTACCTGCCGGCGAGGTTCGTGCAATGAAACGGCGCATCGACGGCACCGGCGACCGCCCCGCGGTCGCGTTCACGTTCGCGGGCCAGCCGTGCAGCGGCCGTGCTGGCGACACGGTCGCGATGGCGCTGTGGGCCGCTGGCGAAGCGGTGCTGCGGCAGAGCAGCAAGGACGGCGCACCGCGCAGCGTGCTGTGCAACATGGGCATCTGCTACGAGTGCCTGGTCGTCGTCGACGGCGTCACCGTGCGTGCCTGCACGACGCTGGTGCGGGAAGGCATGCGCATCGAGCGCGGAGGGCGGCCATGAGCGGCAACGTGCTCGACGCCGACGTCGGCATCGTCGGAGCCGGTCCCGGCGGCATGGCGGCCGCGGCGGCGCTGGCGGCGGCGGGGCTGCGGGTCGTCGTGCTCGACGAAGCGCCGCGCGCCGGTGGCCAGATCTTCCGGCAGCTTCCGGAGGGCGCGCACGCGCACCTCGCCGAGCCACCGAGCCACGACGCCGGCCATGTGCTGCTGACGGCGTTCGCGCAGAGCCGCGTGCAACTGGTCAGCGGCGCCACCGTGTGGGATGTCCGGCCGGGGCGGCTGTGGTTCGAGCACGACGGCGCGTCGAAGCTGCTGCGTTGCCAGCGCATCGTGCTGGCGCCCGGTGCGTACGATCGCTGCATCCCGTTCCCGGGTTGGACGCTGCCCGGCGTGCTGACCGCGGGGGCGCTGCAGGTGATGGTGCGCGGTTTCGGTGTCGTGCCGGGGCAGCGCGCGTTGGTGGTCGGCTCGGGGCCGCTGCTGCTGCCGACGGTGACGGCGCTGCTCGCCGCCGGCGTCAAGGTGGTGGCGGCGCTGGAGGCGAGTTCGCGCTGGCGGGCGTTGCGGGCGCTGCCGGCGGTGCTCGGCAACGGCACCCGCGCGCGCGAGGCGTTCTGGTACGCGCGCCAGCTGCTGCGCGCCGGCGTGCGGCTGCAGTGGGGTTGGACCGTGTTCGGTTGCGAGGGGGATGGCCGCGTGCAGCGGGCGACGATCGGCAAGGTCGACGCGAACGGCCGGCCGCGCCGCGACACCGCGCGCACGATCGACGTCGACGTCGTCGGTGCCGGCTTCGGCCTCGTGCCGTCGATCGAGCTCGGCCTGCGGCTCGGCTGCCGCGCCCAGTGGAACGCGGTGCGTGGCGGCCATTGCCTCGTCGTCGACGGCGAACAGCGCACGTCGGTCGCGGGGGTGTTCGTGGCCGGCGAGATCGCCGGCATCGGCGGCTCGGCGGTCGCGATCGCCGAAGGCGAACTCGCCGCGGCGGCGATCCTGCGCGAGGTCAAGGGCACGGCAGTGCCGTCGGCCGTCGTCCAGCGGGTCCAGCGGGAGCGTCGCGCGGCGGACGCGATGCTGGCCGCGTTCGCGCCGCTGCCCGGCCTGCACGAACTGGCGCAGCCGGACACGATCGTCTGCCGCTGCGAGGACGTGCCGCTCGCCCGGGCCCAGGCGGCCGCCGCGCTGCACGGCGATTCCCTTCGCGCGATCAAGGTCGGATGCCGGGCCGGCATGGGGCCGTGCCAGGCGCGCATCTGCGGGCCGTCGCTGCAGGCGCTGGCGTGTGGCCAGCATTACCGTGCGATGGATCTGCCAGTGGTGCAGGTGCCGCTGAAGGTCGTGCGCAGCGCCACCATCGTCGACGCGCCGACCGGCTGAGTTCGTTGTCGCGAGTTCGTCGGCCGCGTTCGCCCTGGTTTCGGCTAGGCTGTGAGCACTTGGCCCCCAGCTGGGCCAATCGGGCTCCGCGGGGACCGGGTCACGCCCCTGCGTGAACGCGAAGACGAAGCCCATGCCGATCAGTAGCACCCCGAAGGACATCATCCGCCGCAGTCAGATCTACGCGAGCGAACAGCTCGGCCGCAGCTGGTGGCACCTGCTGTCCACCTTCGCGGTGCTCGGCGCCGTGGCGGTCGGGATCGTGCTGTCGCCGAACTGGTGGTTGCGGCTCGCGGGCAGCATCGCGTTCGGCTTCGTGATGGTGCGCGCGTTCATCATCTACCACGACGTGCAGCACGGCACGATCCTGCGCGGCTCGCGCGCGGCGCGTTGGCTTGCCGGTGTCTACGGCATGCTGGCGCTGAGTCCGCCGAGCATCTGGCGCCGCACGCACGACCACCATCACCGCAACGTCGGCCGCATCCTCGGCGCCAGCATCGGCTCGTTCCCGATCATGACGTGCGCGGCCTGGTCGCGCGCCGGCTTCGGCACGCGCCTCGCCTACGTGCTGCAGCGCCATCCGCTGACGATCGCGACCGGCTACGTGACGGTGTTCCTGTACGGCATGTGCGCGCGCTCGTTCTGGGTCGATCCGAAGAAGCACCTCGACTCGGGCTTCGCGATCGCGTTGCACGCGGCGCTGGTCGCACTGCTCGCGGTGTTCGCACCGGGGCTGCTGTTGTTCCTGGTGTTGGTGCCGCTGCTGATCGCCTGCGCGCTGGGCTCGTACCTGTTCTACGCGCAGCACAACTTCCCGCTGGCGAAGATGGCGTCCGGTGCGGACTGGACCTACGTCGCCGCTGCCCTGCAGTCGTCGAGCTACATCAAGATGGGCCCGGTGATGCGCTGGCTGACCGGCAACATCGGCTTCCACCACGTGCACCACGTCAACGCGAAGATCCCGTTCTACCGCTTGCCCGAGGCGATGGCCGGCATCCCCGAGCTGCAGACGCCGGGCACCACGTCACTGATGCCGCACGAAGTCTGGAAGTGCCTGTCGCTGCGGTTGTGGGACGAAGGCGGCAACCGCCTGGTGCGCGCACCGCGCTGGCTCGCGCGCGCCTGAGTCGCGGCGCCTCAACTGCCGCGCAGCCGGAAGTCGACGACGAGCGGCAGGTGGTCCGAGGCCTGCCGCGCCGCCTTGGTGCGCACGAGGTGGGCAGCCTCGACGACGACGCGCCCGCAGTGGAACACCTTGTCGAGCGACAGCACCGGCAGGGCCGCCGGGAACGAACGGAATCGGCCCGGCGGCGACGTCGCCTGCGTGAAGCCGCGCGGCTGCAGCAGCTTCTTGCCGAGCGTGTTGCGCCAGTCGTTCGAGTCGCCGGTCAGCAGCGTCGGGTGCGCATCGGTGTCCCGGAACGTCGGGTGCGCCAGCAGGTGCTGCAGCTGCCAGTGCCGTTCGCGTTCGCTGAGGCCGAGGTGCCAGTTGGTGAAGCGCAGCGGGCCGTCCGGCGTGTCGGCGACCAGCAGTTGCGCGCCGCGCGGCTTCTTCTGGCCGAACTGCAGCGCGATGCGGTGCCGTTCCTGCAGCGGCCAGCGTGACAGCACCAGGTTGCCGTAGCCGCCGACGCGCCAGTGCACGTTCTGCTGGAACGCGGCGACCATCGGCGCGAAGTGCAGGCCGAGCAGCGTCGCCTGGTCGTGGCCATGCGTGCGCGGCAGATCGACGGTCACCTCCTGCAGGCACAGGAAGTCGGCGTCGAGGGCCGTCAGCACGTCGACGATGCGCTCGAGCCGGTAGCGGCGGTCGCTGCCGCCGATGCCCTTGTGGATGTTGTAGGAGACGAGCCGCATCACCGGATCTCCGGGGCGTCGGGCGGTAGCAGCGGCGGCTTGCCGGCGCGCGCGCGCAGCCAGTTGATCGAGGCGAACACGCGCGGCCGGCCGAGCAGGCGCCGTTCGAGCCAGTGCTTGCCGGGCAGGTCGACAAGCCACAGCCCCGCCAGCATCGTCAGCACGCCCTGGCCGGGCAGGAACAGCAGCACCAGGCCGGCGACCAGCAACACGAGCCCGAGCGCGTTCTTCAGCGCGCGCAGCAGCCAGTGGGTGCGCACCAACTCCCGCGGTGCGCCGCGCAGATGGTCGACCGGCAGCCGCGCCAGCAACCACGGCATCAGCAGGGCACCCAGCAGGAAGGTGCCGAGCGAGATGCCCGCCAGCCACTGGAGCCACAGCGCCGGGATGTCGATGGCGAGCACGGCAGCCTCACAACAGCGGCGTGAAAAGCCGGCAGAAGCTCTCGGCGACATGCTGGACCCAGCCGCGCCGGCTCCAGCTGTCGACGTCGATCAGGCGTGCGTCCTGTGCGTCGCGTGCGAACTGCTGCTGCAGCTGCAAAGCGATCGCGGCGTCGTACAGGATCACGCCCGATTCGAAGTTGAGGAACAGGCTGCGGCAGTCGAGGTTCGGCGAGCCGACCAGGGACCAGTGGCCGTCGATCGTCAGCGTCTTGCTGTGCAGCAGGCCGCGTTCGTACTCCCAGATCTCGCAGCCGGCTCGCAGCAGGTCGTCGTAGACGGCGCGGCCGGCCAGCAGCGGCATCGGGTGGTTCTTGCGGCCCGACACCAGCAGTCGCACCCGCACGCCGCGGAACGCCGCGTTCTGCAGTGCGATGACGATCGTGTGCGGCGGCGCGAAGTAGCTGGTGGCCAGATGCAGGTCGCGTTCGGCCTCGTTGATGGCCGCCAGCATCAGCGCCTGGAAGACCGACGTGTCGGTGATCGGGCCATCGCTGACGGTCTGTGCTGTCACGTTGCCCGCGCTCGCGGTCGCCGCCGTGTCGGACAGCACCTCGCCGGTCGCGTAGTACCAGTCCTCGGCGAAGATCGCCTGGTGGCGCTGCACTTCGGGTCCTTCCAGGCGCAGGTGGGTGTCGCGCCAGAAGCCGATCTCGCGGTCGCGACCGAGGTACTCGTCGCCGATGTTCATGCCGCCGGTGAACGCGACGCGGTCGTCGACGACGACGATCTTGCGGTGGTTGCGCAGGTTGATCGACCAGCGTTCGCGCAGCGTCTGGCCGGGCAGGAACGTCGCGACCAGGATGCCGGCGTCGCGCATCGGCTGCAGGAAGCGCTGCTTCAGCCGCGATGAGCCGAAGCCGTCGTACAGGAAGCGCACGCGCACGCCCTGCTTCGCCTTGCCGATCAGCAGGTCGCGCAGCTGCGTGCCGGTGCGGTCCGGTTGCCAGATGTAGTACTCGAGGTGGATCGACTCGTTCGCCGCGGTGATCGCCTGCTCGATCAAGGCCAGGGTGTGGTGCGTGTCGTTCAGCAGCTCGACGGCGTTGCCGCGGGTCGGCCAGCCGTCGGCGACCCGGTGGGCGAGACGCAGCAGGCGTGCCGTGGCCGGCGGGTCGTCGGGCTGCGGCGGCCGCTCCGAAGGCGCCACGAAGGGGCGCTGGCTGGCGAGCTGCTGCGTCGAGATCTGCCGGGTCCGCTTGCGCCGTTCGACGCGGTTGACGCCGAACAGCAGGAACAACACGGCGCCGCCGATCGGCAGCAGCACGATCGTCAGCATCCAGGCGATGCTCGCGGCGGGGTTGCGCTTCTTGCGCAGCAGCACGATCGGCAGCAGTGACCAGGTCAGCGCGTAGCCGAGCAGCGACAGGCACCAGCCGAGGAAGGTCATCGCGCGAAGCGGCGACCGGAAACGTCGCCGCCGACCCAGCAGAGCGGGCGGGGCGCCGTTCGCCAAGGCCGCTGTCGGCCCGGGCGCGGGATTCCGGTGGTGCTTTCGATCAGGCGCCGGTCGTCATCGCCGCCGGCAGCCGCTTCTGCGCGACTTCCTCGAGCATGCGCGCGACGAACGCGTCGACGGCCAGCGTGCCGAGCTTGTCGCCGGCCTGGTTCTGCAGCGCGACCGCACCTTCGTCGACTTCCTTCTGGCCGACCACCGCGAAGTAGTTGACGCGCGCCAGCCGCGCGTCGCGCACCTTCGCACCGAGCGAGTTCGGTTGCTCGTCGATCGTGGCGCGCATGCCGGCGTCGACGAGGCGCTGTTGCACGCCCTTGGCGAACGGCAGCTGCGCATCGCTGATCGGGATCACGCGCACCTGCTCGGGCGCCAGCCACAGCGGGAACTTGCCTTCGAAGTGCTCGATCAGGATGCCGAGGAAGCGCTCGAGGCTGCCGAGCGTCGCGCGGTGCAGCATCACGCAGTTCTTGCGGCTGCCGTCCTCGGCGACGTAGGTGGCGTCGAAGCGGTCCTTGCCCGGCAGGTTCGGGTCGAGCTGGATGGTGCCGCACTGCCAGCCGCGGCCGATCGCGTCGACCAGCGTGAACTCGAGCTTCGGGCCGTAGAAGGCGCCCTCGCCCGGCGACACGACGAACTTCAGGCCCGCCGCGGTCACCGCGTCGCCGAGTGTCTTCTCGGTGTGGTCCCAGGTGGCGTCGTCGCCGATGCGCTGCGCCGGTCGGGTCGCCAGCTTGACGGTGATGCGGTCGATGCCGAAGCCGAAGTCGGCGTAGACCTCGGTCAGCATGCGGCAGAAGGTCGCGACCTCCTGGCCGACCTGCTCGTCGGTGCACAGGATGTGGCCGTCGTCCTGCACGAAGCCGCGCACGCGCATGATGCCATGCAGCGCACCCGACGCTTCGTTGCGGCAGCACGAGCCGAACTCGGCGATGCGCAGCGGCAGGTCGCGGTAGCTCTTCAGGCCCTGCTTGAAGATCAGCAGGTGGCCCGGGCAGTTCATCGGCTTGATGGCGAAGTCGCGCTTCTCCGACTCCGTCGTGAACATGTTCTCGCGGTACTTCTCCCAGTGGCCGCTGCGTTCCCACAGCGAGCGCGCCATCACGCTCGGGGTGTGCACCTCGACGTAGCCGTACTTGCGCTGCTTCTGGCGCATGTACTCCATCAGCGTCACGTAGATCGACCAGCCGTTCGGGTGCCAGAACACCTGGCCCGGGTTGTCCTCTTCGATGTGGAAGAGCGACATCTCCTTGCCGAGCTTGCGGTGGTTGCGGCGCTTGGCTTCCTCGAGCCGGTGCAGGTGCTGCTTCAGGCCCTTCTCGTCGGCGAAGCAGGTGCCGTAGATGCGGGTCAGCTGGTCGCTGGTCTGGTCGCCGTGCCAGTAGGCGCCCGCGACCGACATCACCTTCGACGCCTTCAGCCAGCCGGTCGACGGCACGTGCGGGCCGGCACACAGGTCCTCCCAATCGCGCCCCGGCTCGCCGCTGACGTAGAACGACAGCTTGTCGTCGCCCTTCGCCAGCGCGCGCTGCGCGTTGTCGTTCTTGTACTTGTCGTTGGCGGTGCGGGCGAGGCCGTCCGCTGCGCTCAACTCGCAGCGGGTGAACGGCCGGTTCTGGCCGACGATCTCCTGCATCTTCGCTTCGATCGTCGCGAAGTCACCCTCGGTCACCGGTCGCGGCGTCTTCAGGTCGTAGAAGAAGCCGTCGTCGACCGGCGGGCCGTAGGCGAGCTGGGTGCCCGGGAACACCGCGCAGACCGCTTCCGCGAGCACGTGCGCGGCGGAGTGCCGCAGCAGGTACAGCGCGTCGGGATCGTCGTCCTTCGCGGTGATGATCTTGATCGTGCAGTCGCGGTCGATCGGGCGCGCGAGGTCGCGGATCTCCGTGCCGTCGAGCTTCACGCCGATCGCCTTCTTGGCGAGGCCGGGGCCGATCGTCTCGGCGACCTGCTTGCCGGTGACTGCCTGGGGGAACTCGAGGACCTTGCCGTCGGGAAGGGTGATGCGTGGCATGGGCGGAGGGGCCGCCGGGTAGCAGCCTCTGGCCCCCGCGAGGAGCGGCACGCACGGGCGAGGAGCTGTCGGTGGCGGCGGTTTCTGGGCGAGCACACTACCGAGGCGAGGGCTTGGCGCAACGCAGCGAACGCAACGCCGGCGGCGAAAGGTCGCGCCGCGGCCCGTTCAGCCAGCCTTGCTGGTCGTCGCGGTGTCCGGCAGCAGCCGCGCGAGCGCTTCCTGCAGTTGGGCCGAAGTGAACGGCTTGGTGAGCACGGCGCCATGGCCGGCGGTCGCCCGCAGCAGCGATTCGCTGTCGTCGGAGTAGCCGGACACGAACAGCACCGGCAAGGTCGGGTTGGTGCGTCGCAGGCGCGTGATCAGCTCGCGGCCGCCCATGTGGGGCATCACGACGTCGGTGATCACGGCGTCGAAGTCCGCATGGCTCTGCGCCTGCAGCAGAGCCTGCTCACCGTTCTGCGCGGTGACGACCGTGTGGCCCGCGCGCAGCAGCGTCCGTTGCAGCAGGTCGCGCACCAGCGGTTCGTCCTCGACGACCAGCAGCTTGGCGGCCTTGCCGCGCGGCTGCGGCGTGGCTTGCGCTGGCTCGGCCGTCGGCGTGGCGGCCGTCAGCGGCAGGTGCACGAGGATCGTGGTCCCGCGACCCGGGGCGCTGTCGATCGCGACGCTGCCGCCGCTCTGCTTGACGATGCCGTACACGGTCGACAGCCCGAGGCCGCTGCCCTTGCCGACCGGCTTCGTGGTGAAGAACGGATCGAACGCGCGGGCGCGAACCTCGGCGGACATGCCGATTCCGGTGTCGGTGACGGCGATCTCGGCGTACTCACCGGGTGTCAGCTCTTTGCCGTGCTGCGCCCCGGTCCTCGCGCTGATGCCGGTGCGGATGGTCACGATGCCGCCGTCCGGCATGGCGTCGCGCGCATTCAGCACCAGGTTCAACAGCACCTGTTCCAATTGGCCGCGGTCGACCTGGGCATGCACCGGATCCGCTGCGTGCAGCGTGCGGATCTCGACTCGCTCGCCGATCAACCGGCGCAGCATGACGAGCATCTGGTCGACGGCGCTGCGCAGGTCCAGCACGTGCGGCGTCAGTACCTGGCGGCGACCGAACGCCAGCAGTTGGCGCGTCAGGTCGGCGGCGCGCTGCGCCGCCCGCAGGATCTCCCCGGCATCGTCGTACAGGGGATCGCCCGGCGGCAGGCCGTTGCGCACGATCTCGGCATAACCACCGATCGCGGTCAGCAGGTTG
>CAMAUH010000023.1 GCA_945861365.1 Candidatus Kuenenia stuttgartensis | reverse complement strand
GGCGCCCGCCGCGCCCGAGCTCGTCGCGGCAGTCGGCGCATCCGCCGCTGCGCGCTCGTTTCCCATCGCCGTCACACCACCAGGCGCCACCTCCTCGCGCGGCCACCACAGCCACAGCGCGAGCAGAGCGAGCCCTACCCCAGCGATCGACAACCCACGACGCATCCACACACCATAGCCCGACGCGAACGTTGGCCGCGCGCGCGCGATCGGGTAACACCCTCGCCCCCATGGCCAACCCACGCGTCTTCTTCGACATCACCATCGGCGGCAAGGCTGCCGGTCGCATCACCTTCGAACTCTTCGCCGACGTCGTGCCGAAGACCGCCGAGAACTTCCGCGCGCTGTGCACCGGCGAGAAGGGCGTGGGCAAGGCCGGCAAGGCGCTGCACTACAAGGGCTGCGCCTTCCACCGCATCATCCAGCAGTTCATGTGCCAGGGCGGCGACTTCACGCGCGGCAACGGCACCGGCGGCGAGTCGATCTACGGCGAGAAGTTCCAGGACGAGAACTTCACGAAGAAGCACACCGAGCCGGGCCTGCTGTCGATGGCGAACGCCGGCCCGAACACCAACGGCTCGCAGTTCTTCATCACGACGGTCAGCACGCCGTGGCTCGACGGCAAGCACGTCGTGTTCGGCAAGGTGGTCGACGGCCTGAAGGTCGTCAGCGCGATGGAAGCCGCTGGTTCGCGCCAGGGCGCGACGTCGGCGCCGGTCGCCATCGCCGACTGCGGCGAGATCAAGGCCGGCTGAGTCTCAGCCGTCGCCGGCTTCGCGCAGCAGCACCGAGTCGTCGCTGCGCACGAGCAGCCCTTCGGCCTCGCCGCGGCGCAGCACGCGCTGCAGGCGGCTGCGCTCGCGCCGCGCGCTGGTGTTCATCAGCGCGCGTGCGCGCTCGGGCTGTTCGGCGCCGGTCGGCGGCGCCAGCTGGTCGTCGCAGCCGAGCGCATGGCACAGCGCGTCGAACGGCATCTTGCCGCGCTGGCTGCGCAGCAGCGTCAGCACGCGCGTGCGCATGGTTGCATCGAGAACGTCTTCGTCCTGTCGGCGCATTCGCGGGAGCCTACTGCACCCGGTACTCGATCGCATGCGGCTTGCCATCGAGCACGTACTCGACGAACAGCGTGCGCGGGTGCTTGCCCAGCTCCAGCTGCGACCGCACGGCCTTCAGCAGCCCCGGCCCGTCGGTGATCGCGATGCCGTTCACCATCGTCACCACCGCCTTCACCGGGATCGCCAGTGGCTTCAGCGCGTCGGGCACGCGGCCGACCCGGAAGCCGGTGATCCACTGGCCACCGTCGATCTGCCCGCGGTAGGGATCGCCGATCGCCGACGTCTGCAGCGCTTCGATGCCGGCCGCCGCCACCGCGTCGCGCTCGGGGCTCGGGTGCAGCTGCACGATGGTGTCGTTGAGGTTGCGGATCGGCGGGAAGATCGCCTTGCTGGCCTGGTCCGCCCAGTCGACCAGTTCGCGCGGATCGGTCGGCGGCGCCTTCAGGTCGCTCGGCCCGATGGTCTGGAACAGGCCGATCGCTTCCTTGCGCACCGACTCCGACGGCGACAGCAGCAGCTGGCGCACGCGCGGCAGCGCCGGTTCGAGCCACATCAGTGCGAGGTCGCCGCGCAGCGCGAACACTTCCCTCAAGAACCACAGCGCCTGCGCCTGGTCGATCGCCTCGTCGAGATCGAGCATCTGCAGGAACGGGATGACCCGCATCGAGTGCAGCGTGTCGGCGTCGATCGGCGCGCGAACGATGCCCTGCGCCTTCACCGCGGGACTGCCCGGCTCTGGCAGCGCGGCGACCAGCGCGTCGCGCTGGTCCTTCGGCAGGTCGCCGAAGCGGCGAGCCAGGTTCTTGCGCAGGAACTCGAGCGCGCGCGGGAACGCCTTCTCGCGCAGCTTGCGCTCGGGCTCGCCGGGGATGTGCTCGATCAGCTCGATGACCTCGGCGGGCTTCAGCACCCGGAACGCCGCGTAGAACGCGGTCGCGCGGTCGGGCGCGTGGCGGTTGAGGCGGACGATCTGCGCCAGCATGCCGGCGTTGAGGTCCAGCCTGGCGACGTCGGCGCTCGCCTGCTGCCAGCGCGGGTCGTCGACCACTTCGCGGCCCTCGGCGTCGAAGTGCTTCGCCGACCGCGGGTCGTCGGCGAGGTTCTCCATGATGCGCAGCAGGCGGAACAGCTCCTCCTGCGGCGGATAGGCATCCTTCGGCGTGCGGAACGGCGACAGCAGATCGCGCTGCGGGTAGGCGATCGTCTTCGGTTCCTGGGCGACCAGGGGCAGGCAGAGGGAACAGAGCAGCAGCGAGCGGACCGACATGGTGGGGCTTCTAGTCGCGGTCGAGGGGTCGCGTAACCGTCAGGGGCGGAACCACAGGAACCCGACCTGCAGCAGCCCGATCAGCACGCCGAGCACGCCGCCGAGCACTTCGATCGCGCGCAGTTCGCGGCTGGCGACCTCGAGGATCATCGCTTCGAGCTTCTCGACGGCGAACGCGGCGACCTTCTTCTCGACCAGGGTCGGCACGTCGAGGCCCTTGGCAAGGCCGCGTTCGACCTCGTCCATGACGGCTTCGCGGTGCGTCATGATGCCGTCGACGATCGACGTGCGGATGTCCTTGACGCGCTCCTCGGTCAGGAAGCCGCCGATCAGCGGCAACCCGCGCAGCTCGGCGATCTTCGGCGCGAGGCCCTTGTCCAGGACGCCGCCCAGGATGCCGCCGAAGTCGAGCTTGTTGAGGCTCTTGACCACGTCCTTGTGCTCGACGAGGTGGGCGCCGACGACGCGGCCGATCGCCTTGGCGAGGTCCTGCTGGCGGCGGCCGATGAGGCCCTGCACGCGGATGCCGAGGAAGCGCCGCGGCTTGATGGGCCGGAAGATCATCTTTACGGCCAACCAGTTGGTGCTCCAACCGATCAGGCCGCCGATGGCGGGGATCGTGATCCAGGTCCAGAGATCGGGTACGGCCATCGTGGGGGGGCGGGAGTATCACCATGCGGGTGCGCCGGCTCAACGCCGCGTTCGGCTCCATCGCGGTTGTCGGTGAAATCGTCGGCGCCTGCCGAATCGGGCGCGCGGCGGTTGCCAGCGCCCGACTCGCATCCTCGACGCCAAGGGTGCCTCGACCACCGCGGTGTCGCACACGCTGCTCGGTATCGCCGCGCTGTTCGCGAGCTGCCGCGCCAGCTGCGCGAAGCGGCGCTGGGCGGGAGCGCGATCCGGGCAGAGGTCCTCACACACGAACGGACGCGGCTGCGTATGCTGCGCGCCCTTCGCGCCGGCAGTCGGCGCTCGCTGCTGACCTGGAGAGGTGTTCGTGATGTCCCCTCGCTGCTCCGTCTGGCTCGCCCTGTCCCTGTTCGCCGCGAACGCCGCGGCGCAGACGTTCGACTACCCGACCTTCGCCAGTACCGCTGGCCTGACGCTGAACGGGGCAGCCACGCAGGTGGGTTCGGCGCTGCGCGTCAGCGGCGGCACCGGCGGCCCGGCCGGCAGCACCTGGCGCACGTTGCCGGTGCTGGTCACCGAAGGCTTCGAGACGACGTTCGACTTCCAGATGACGCCGTCGCCGGAAGGCCTCGCGTTCGTCATCCATGGTGGGTCGGGCGGCGCCAGCACGCTCGGCGGTGACAACTGGGGCATGGGCTACGGCTATGGCCTCACCGGCACGCCGATCGCCCGCAGCATCGCGATCGAGATCGACGCCCTGCAGCAGGGCTTCCTCAGCGACGCCAGCGGCAACGAGGTCAGCATCCACACCTTCGGCGCGCTCGGGAACAGCGAGAACGAGGGCATCTCGCTGGCCCGGATCACGCCGACCGGCGACCTCAGCAACAACGCGCTGCATCGCATGCGCCTCGCCTACACGCCGGGCGTGCTCGACGTCTACGTCGACAACATGCTGACGCCGCTGCTGTCGGTGCCGTTCACGTTCGAGACCGGCGGCACGATGCTGGCCGGCGGCAGCACCGGGGGCTTGGGCCTGCTCGGCAGCGACGCGTGGGTCGGCTTCACGTCGGCGACGACGACGGGTGTCGCGGGGCAGAACGCGGAGGTGCGCTCGTGGAGCTGGATCTCGTACCGCATGCCGCCGCCGTGCTACACGGGCAACGTGCTGGTCGGCTCGGGTGGTCCGTACGACCTGCTGCGCATCAACGGCAGCGCCGGCGGCTTCTTCCGCACCGCGCGCCTGATGGTCGCCGATCCGTTCACGCTGTCGATCGCCTCGCCGCCGAACCTCGCCAACACGCCGTTCGTGCTGTGCGCGACGGTCGGTGTCGCCGACACGACCACGGTCACGCCGACGCCGTTCGGGCCGGCCTGCTTCCCGTTGGTGTTGCCGTTGGACATCGGCAGCACCAGTGCTCCCTACTCGCTGTCGGTGCCGTCCGGCCTCGTGCTGACGCTGCCGCTGACCTTGCAGGCGTTGCTGGTCACCAGTGCGGTCAATCCGGCGCAGATCGAACTCTCCAACGCGGTCGCGCTGCAGTGGAGCTTCGCGCCGGGCCCGAGCGTCACTGCGGTGTCGCCCAACTCGGCCGTGCTCGGTGGCACGATCACGGTATCCGGCAACAACTTCTCGCTGTTCGCGACGGTCGACATCGGCGGCGTGCCGGTGACTCCGGCGACCATCAGCAAGACGCAGATCACGTTCCCGATGCCAGCCGGGTTGTCCTGCAGCACGCAGGTGCGGGTGCGCAATCCGGACGGCGCGCAGGCGACGATCGGCTTCAACCCGACGCCGACGATCAATTCGCAGGTCAACACCAGCGGCCCCGCGGCCGGCGGCACCAGCTACATCGTGATCGGCACCGGCTTCGCCGCCGGCACCACGGTCACGATCGGCGGCCTCAACGCGAACGTCACCAGCGCCGCGGCGAGCGTCATCGTCTGCGTCACGCCGCCGAGCACGCCCGGCGCCAAGCAGGTCGTCATCCGCACACCCGGTGGCTGCACCGTGAACTCCACCTTCACCTACCTGTGAGCCGGCCAACCGCCACTTCGAGGAGCTCCATGACTCGCATCTTCCCTGTCGCCGCCCTGGCGATGTCCGTGCTGTGCGGCTCGGCGCTGCAGGCGCAGACCCTCAGCCTCGATGGCCAGACCTCGGTCCGCCGCAGCATCGGCAGCAACGTCGCTGTCGCGGTGACGGGCCTGGTCGGCGCGCCGGTCGCGTTGGCGCTCGATGTCACGCCGGGGCCGAGCATCCTCGGTCCGCTGACGATCCCGCTCGGCCTGACGCCGTCGCTGGTCGTCAACGTGGTCGGTGTGATCCCGGTCGGTGGAACGCTGACGGTGCCGTTGCCGGTGCCGTGGGCCGAGTCGCTGCATGCGGCGCGGTTGTGGTTCGCCGCGGCGGTGCTCGACAGCAGTGCGCCGCTGGGCTTCACGGTCAGCAACGGCGCCGACCTGACGGTCGTCGTGCGGCCGCAGCTGGCGGGCAATCCGCTGACGACCTACCCGTTCTTCCAGCACGTCGACGCGATCAATCGGGCGTCGCCGGTGTCGCTCGGCATCGACCCGCGGCACACCTACGTCGTCGGCAGGACCGCCAACGTCTACGTGGTCGCGGCGAAGACGCAGGCGCAGTGGGACAGCAACCCGGCGCTGCTCGACGTGCGCGGCGCGCCGCAGACGGTGACGTTCCCGGCCGGGGCGACGACCATCCAGCAGAACACCTTCACGCTCGACACCGGCTCGCTGCCGGGGCCGAGCGAAGCGCCCGCTTCGGGCGACACGCGCCTCAGCATCCCGTACGACGTCGTCGTCGACTTCGGGCAGGACGGCCAGTTCACCGACGGCGTCGACATGATCGACGGCTACACCGGCAATGACGCCGGCTTCCACGTGGTGCGCGACCTGACGCGCGGCGGCATCCTCACGACGCCGAATCGCGGGCCGTACGCGGTCACCGCGATCCAGTACACCGGCGGCACGCTCCTCGGCCAGAAGACCTACTACCCGAGCAACATCGCGACGCTGGGCCAGCTGCCGCTGGTGGTGGTGAGCCACGGCAACGGCCACGTCTACACGTGGTACGACCACATCGGCTACCACCTCGCGTCGTTCGGCTTCGTGGTGATGAGCCACGAGAACAACACCCAGCCCGGCAGCCACACCGCGGCGACGACGACGTTGACCAACACGGATTGGTTCCTCGGCAACCTGGCGATCATCGGCGGCGGTGTGCTCAACAACCGCGTCGACGGCGACACCATCATCTGGATCGGCCACAGCCGCGGCGCCGACGGCGTCGCGCGCGCTTACGACCAGTTGTTCCGCTCGGCCTTCACGCCGACCAACTACGGCATCGGCGACATCAAGCTGGTCTCCAGCATGGCGCCGGTCGACTTCGGTGGCTGGGCCGGCGTGGCGCCGATCCTCGGCGGCACCGGCAACGGTTCGCACCCGCACGATGCGAACTTCCATCTGTGGGTCGCCCAGGCCGACGCGGATGTCCATGGCTGCGCCGTCGACACGCCGACCTATTGGTACGGCCTGCACGAACGCGCGACGCGCAAGCGCCAGTCGATCTCGCTGTACGGCGTCGGCCACGGCGACCTGCACGATGGCGGCGGTCAGTCGGTCGCCGACGGCCCGAACCTGGTCGGCCGCGCGGTCACGCACGACCTGATGCGCGGCTACCTGCTGGCGCTGGTGTCGCACCACATCCGTGGCGACGCGCCGTCGCGCGAGTACCTGTGGCGCCAGTTCGAGTCGTTCCGGCCGGTCAGCGCGCCGACCGGCGCCGGCGTCAGCGTCAACATGACGCTGCGCGACGATGCCCAGGCGGGCCGCTACGTCATCGACGACTTCCAGAACCAGTCGTTCGCGAACCCCAACGTCGCGACCTCGGGCGCCAGCGTGGCGATCGGTGTGCAGTCGTACGTCGAAGGCCGCGCCGACGACGCCAACAGCGACTTCACCGACTCGGTGGTCGACCCGTTCAACGGCTTCACCTACGACGACTTCACGCAGAACGGCGCGCTGCGCACCGACAGCTTCGCGTGCGTGTTCAGCTTCGACGGGGCCGTCAACCGGCAGCTCACGTGGGACCTCGCGACTTCGTCGACGCGCCCGAACTTCCGCGACTACGGCTACCTGTCGTTCCGCGCCGCGCAGGGCTCGCGCCACCCGCTGACGACGATCGCGCTCGGCGACCTGACGTTCTCGGTGCAGCTCGAGGACGACGCCGGCAACGTGGGGACGATCCGGATCGGCGCCTACGGCGGCGGCATCGAAGAGCCCTACCAACGCAACAGCACGCCGACCTGCGGCGTCGGCAGCGGTTGGAACAGCGAGTACGAGACGATCCGCATCCGCCTGACGGACTTCCTCAACAACGGCAGCCCGCTCGACCTCGCCAGGGTGCGCAAGCTGCGCTTCCTGTTCGGCCCGGCCCACGGTTCCGCGCAGGGCCGCATCGCCCTCGACGACATCGAACTGACCCGCAACTGATCGGCACGCCATGAACAACCTGAACGAACGTTCCTCCCTGGCTCGCCGCGTGCGCTGGTCGCTGGTCGGCGGCATCACCGCCGCACTCGCCGTCGTCGTCGCGGTCGCGCTGACGCGGCCGCAGGCGGACACCGCGGCGGCCGCCCGCCCGACGCGGCCGCTGCAGCCCGAACTCGTGCACGCCGAGCGCTTCCACACCGACGTGCCGTTCCGCCACACCTGGCGCGCCGACCGCGCGCTCTACCAGGACGGCTGGCTGCTGGTGATCGCCGGCGATCCGGAAGCGCTGCGGCCGCGCCAGGTGCGGCAGCCGGTGCTGTTCGTCGGTGCGCAGGTCGCCAACCGCATCAACAGCGGCGCTGGTTCCGGCAAGCTGGTGCTGATCGTGCCGGGCGACTTCCGGCTCGCGGACGCGCCGATCTTCTTCGGCGGCGACACGCTGCCCGAGGAGCTGCAGCAGCCGGCGATCGATGCCGAGCTGGTTGCGGCGAAGGCCGCCGGGGCGCTGCCGCCGAGTGGCCCGTCGCTGACGAATGCGGTGCGCGACGGCGTGCAGAACTACGCCGACGACTACCGGTTGCGCCTGCGCGCGATCGAACTCGTCGAGCAGCACGCGGGCGACGAGCAGGCGCTGATCGAGGCCGCGCGCGTACCGCTGGTGAAGTGAACGCGCCGTGCGGCCGATGAGCGGCAGCGTGCTGCGCCGGTCCTTGCTGCTGCTGTTCGCGTCGCTGCCGTTCCCGGCCTGCTCCGCGTTGACGACGATGTTCCCCGACACCGCGGCCGTGCGCGCGGTGCGCCCCGCGGTCGCCGGCACGCCGTTCGTCGACGCGCGCGGCATCGTGCACTGCCACGGCTGGCTGTCGCACGACTCGGACGGGACGCTGGAAGAGATCTCGGCGGCGTGCCGCGACGCCAGCATCGACTTCGTGGTGATGACCGACCACCAGACCGAGGCGTCGATCCGCGACGGCGTGCGCGGCATGGTCGGCGACACGCTGTTCATCGTCGGCGCCGAGGTGCGCAGCGTGCAGAAGACCACGCTGCTGTGCTTCCCGCTGAAGACGCCGCTGCGCCGCTTCCAGCATCCGTCGCTGCTGGCGCAGGAAGCCGCCGCGCAAGGTGCGTTGGCGTTCGTCTGCCACGGCGAACTGTGGCGCCTGCCGTTCGAGGTCGACGGCATCCGCGGCGCGGAGATCGTCAACCTGCACGCCGGCGCGATGGACGAGAACCGGCTCGGCACGCTCGGCACCGGCCTGTTCCTGCCGATGCGCACGCTGTGTGAACGACTCGCGCGGCGCGACGACGCGGTGTTCGCCGCGTGGGATCGCGCGCTGGCGGTGCGGCATCCGTTCACGCCGGTCGGCGGCGACGACGCGCACGCCAACGTGCGCATCTTCGGCCCGTTGGGCGGCACGCTCGGCACCTACCGCGAACTGTTCCTGACCCTGACGACGCACGCGCTGGTGGAACGGCTCGACGAAGCGGCGTTGGTCGATGCGTTCGCGAACGGGCGTACCTACGTGTCGTTCGACGCGTTCGGTGACGGCACCGGCTTCGACTTCCGCGCGGTCGACGGCGACGGTGCGGTGCACGTGGGGGGCGCGTCGTTGCCGGCGGCGGCCGGGCTCGTGCTGCGCGTCACGACGCCCGCCGAAGGCCGCATCCGGTTGCTGCGCGACGGCGTCGAGGTCGCGGCGCGGCAGGCGCGCACGCTGCAGGTGCGCGATCCGGGGCCCGGGGTCTGGCGGGCCGAGGTGATGACGACGGGCGGCGAGCCGTGGCTGTTCTCGAGTTCGATCCGCGTGCTGCCGCCGGCTCAGTCGTTGATCGGGCCGCGGTAGCCGTAGCAGAGCCAGATGTCGCCATCCATGACGCGGATGCCGAGGCGATCGACGACGACGTGCTCGACGCGTTCGGCGCGCGTGAACACTCGCTGCATGTGTTCGACCTTGTCGTTGCGGCGCTTGTCGTCGCTGCCGGGCCGCGGCAGCACGTAGACGGCGTCCTGGCCGATCAGCGAGGCCGGCTGCGCCCAGTAGTCGTACTGCAGTCCCGGGCGGCCCCACACGTTCTGCGCCAGCGTCGGTGCCGGATGCGGCACGAACGTCTTGTCGCTGCGCAGCAGCTGGCGCGCCCGGCCCAGTTGCGAGGAATCGCGGTAGTCGGCCGAGAACGCGAACACGTTGCCGACCTTGCCGTCGCGCGCGTCGAGCTCGTGCAGCCAGCGTTCCCCGGCGCGCGCCAGTTCGTCCCAGCCGGTCCACGAAGTACCGCCGGTGGTCGGCGCCAGCCGCAGCAGCGGCGTGAACGGCAGCAGCGCCGGTACCAGCAGCAACGAGATCATCGCCCAGCGCGGTGCGAGCGCGCGGCCCTGCCGCTGCTCCTGCCACCAGATCACCATGCCGAGCAGCAGCGGCACGTACGCCGGCGCCAGCCAGTTGATCTTCACCTGGATCCACAGGGACTGGAACGCCATGTAGCACGGCAGCGGCAGCGCGAAGGCCAGCAGCCACAGGGCGCGCGCATCGCGCCGGGCGCTGCGCAGCAGCCACGCCACCACCGCCGGCGCCAGCGCCGCGAGCAACGGATGGCACACCAGGATCTGCGTGACGAGCAGCTGCAGGACCCAGTGCGACGACAGCGAGGCCTTGGCGAAGCGCGCCGAGGTCTGGAACCGGAACGAGGCGTAGTCGTGCTGCATGTTCCACAGCACGACGGGCGCGAACACCGCGGCGGCGACGACGACGGCGAGCCACGGCCATGGCCGCAGCAACTGCCGGCGCAGCGGCGGATCGAGCAGCAACAGCAGCGAGCCGCTGCAGGCCAGGAACACCGCCGAGTACTTGCCGAGCAGGCCGCAGCCGGCCGCGAACCCGGCCAACAGCCACCAGCCCGGAGCGGTGCTGCTGCGCGCGCGCCACAGCGACCACAGCACCACCGTCCAGCCCAGCACCAGCGGCGGGTCGGGGTTCGCCAGGAAGTGCGTCATCGTCAGGATCGGCGACACGATCCCGGCCAGCACCCACGCGACCTGGCCGCGCGTGCCGATGCCGAAGTCGCGCAGCAGCAGCACGCCGATCCACGTGGTGGCGAGGCCGCTGAGCCAGGTGCACAGGCGGATGCCGACGCTGCCGTCGCCGAACACCTGCGTGCCGAGCCAGATCCACCACGCCATCATCGGCGGGTGGTCGAAGTACGACAGGTCCAGGTTCTGCGCGTAGGTCCAGTAGTAGGCCTCCTGCGAGAACACCGGCGCGGTGGCCGCCAGCCACGCCGTCAGCACCGTGAGCACGAGCATGGCGCGCCGCACGTCGGGGCAGAGCCGTTCGATCCAGCTGGTCGGGCTCGTGGCTGGCAACGTCGAGGCTGGTGGCAAGGGGCGGTGGTCGTGGGCTTGCACGCGGCGGCGGATTCTGACGGTCGGCTGCGGCGTGTCCACTGCGCGAACCAGGACTGCGGTCGCCGCGGTCGGCGCGGCATGATGCGGCGATGCTGCAGTTCTCGCGCATGGTCCAGGCCGTCGACTCGCACACCGCTGGCGAACCGACGCGCATCGTCACCGGCGGCATGCCCCACGTGCCGGGTGCGACGATGGCCGAGAAACGGGCCGAACTGCAGCGTTCGCACGATTGGCTGCGGCGCGCGCTGGTGCTGGAGCCGCGCGGCCACGACGCGATCGTGCTCGCCTACCTGCTGCCGCCGTGCGCGCCGGGTGCGCACCTCGGCGTGGTCTTCGCCAACGATGCGGGCTACCTCGGCATGTGTGGCCACGGTGCCATCGGCGTCGCCACGGTCGCGGTGGCGACCGGCATGGTGCCGGCGGTCGAACCGATCACCGAGCTCGTGCTCGACACGCCGGTGGGAACGGTGCCATGCCGCATCGCCGTCGAGAACGGCAAGGTGCGCAGCGTCACGATCACCAACGTGCCGTCGTTCCTGTTCCGCCAGCGCGTGATCGTGCCGGTGCACGGCTTCGGCAAGGTCGCCGTCGACATCGCGTGGGGCGGCAACTGGTTCGCCTTCGTCGAGGCCGAGCAGTTCGGGCTGCTGGTCGACAAGGGCCATCTGCCGGTGCTGATGCAGGCAGCGACCGCGGTGCGCGAGGCGCTGGTGCGCGAAGGCGTGCGCGCTCGCCATCCCGACGGTGGCGCCGACGAGATCGTCGACCACGTGAAGGTGTTCGTCACGCTGGACGGCGAGCAGCCTGGCTCGCGCGCGCTGACGCTGTGCCCGGGCACCGCGTGGGACCGCTCGCCCTGTGGCACCGGCACGTCGGCCAAGCTGGCCGTGCTGCACGCCAAGGGTGAACTGGCGGTGGGGCAGTGGTTCCGGTCGCAGAGCGTGCTCGGCACCGAGTTCCGCGCCCGCGTCGTGCGCGAAGTCACCGTCGGCAACGGTGCGGTCGCCGCGATCGTGCCGGAGGTCGAGGGCTCGGCCTGGATCACCGGCCTGCAAACGTTCGTCATCGATCCGGACGACCCCTGCCGGTTCGGGATCTGACACTGCCCATGCAACGGGCCGCCGGCGGCCCGGTGCAGGCGAGTCGGCGCCGCGGTGCGGCGGCCGGCCCAAGCCTTGGCGTTCCTCAGCACCAGCCACGCGCACGGACGCGTCACCCGAGGCGCGAAACGCGGCCCCCGTCTTCGCCGTTGAGTCGCGACCGCTGCGGTCGTCGGCTCCTACGCAGGCGGGTCCGGCCGCCGACCTCGCGTAGCCTAGTAGAACTTGAGGGAAGTCGGCTCGGTGGCGAGCACCGGCGCGAGCGTGAAGAAGTCCAGCACGACGGCGCTGTGGTGCAGCGTCAGGCCGGCCGCACCACTGACGCCGGCGGGCAGCGTGAAGCTCATGCTCGCCTTGCCGTTCGCGTCCAACAGGCCGAGCGTGTTGGTGTAGACCGCCGTGTTGGCGTAGCCGATCGAGATGTCGAGCCAGCCGTCGAGGTTCAGCGGGATCGTGATCGGCGGGAACGGCGTGCCGGGACGCGTGCCGTTGAGGCTGCCGATCAGGATGTAGATCTGGGACGCGTTGGCGGCGCCGCAGTCGAGGGCGAAGTCCTGCGGCACGAGGCCGGCGGCCGGCACGGCTGCAGGCTTCGCGATCAACGAGCCGAAGTGGCCACGCACGACGGCGGAGCCGAAGCCGGTCGCGAAGTTCAGTGTGCTGGCGAAGTCGCCGTGGTTGTTGACGTGCACGCTGCTGGTGTCGCCGCTCTGGATCGTGCCGGCGGTGCTCATGCTGGAGGGCACCAGCGGACCCAGGAAGGTCGTGTACGTCTCGGTCGGGTCGTAGAAGATCCTCAGGCCCTGCTCGGCCGTGTAGCTGAGCCACAGGCTGCGAGTGTTGGCGCCGTCGGTGACGGGCTGGTTCCAGACCAGGGAACCGCGTTCCGTCAGGTGCGCGTTCTGGTTGATCGCGCTGAAGGTCCAGGTGCCCGGCAGCAGCGTGAACGGAGCGCCTTCGCGGGCGATGACCGTCAAGTTGCCCGGCGTGCCGAGCAGCATCACGCTGTCGTCCGCGGTGGTGACGGTGCCGCCCGTGACCGTGGCGAACATGCAGATCAGGCCCGAGTCGTTCATCGACAGGCTGGCGTTGTTGAACGACACGTAGGTGACGCCGGCGCCGAGGCTGGCCGGGGCGGGGTCACCGGAGCGCGCGACCAGGTTGAGGCCGCCGCCGACGCTCGCCGTGTAGAGCGCCTGGTTGTTGCTCGTCGTCACGCCGGTGCCGGCCAGTGAGGTCGAGAAGAACGCGACGTTCGACTTGTTGAAGCTGTTCTGCGGGAAGCTCGCGAATCCCACGAACGCCGATACGTCGGCGAACACGACGCCGGTCGGCAGACCCGGGGCCTGCTGGTTTTCGCGGGCGACGATGACGTCGGTGCCGCCCTGGTAGATCGCGACCGCGCGGTCGTCCGCCGCGGTGACCGGGATGGTGCCCGAACCGACGACGAAGTGCAGGTCGTGCAGCACGGCACCCGACTCGTTCAGGTTCCAGCCGCTGGTCGGGAACTGGTTGTTGGAGCTGTAACGGTCCAGCACCTCGCCGCCCGAGGCGCCGACGCCGGTCCAGACATCGCCCTCGCGCAGGAACGTGGTCAGCGTGCCTGGCGTGCCGAGCAGCAGGATGGCGTCGTTGCTTGACGTGACACCGCCGGTGCCGATCAGCATCTGGTTGCGGATCAGGGCCGTGCCAGACGAGTTCAGCAGCCAGCTCTGGTTGCTCGAGGTGTCGATCGAACCGAAGACCTCACCGTTGCTCAGCGACGGCACCAGGGTGCCTTCGCGGGCCATCAGTACCATTGCGCCTGGTTGGCCCCAGAAATAGGCGGAGTCCGAGCTGGTCGGCGTGTTGGTCGGCACGGTCGGGTCGTAGATCGACGCGCCGAGCAGCAGCCATTCGCCGAGCGGGCTGATGCGGATCGCCTGCAGGCCGTTCGCGGTCGCACTCGAGGTGCGGAGCAGGGTGGTGGGGGGGCAGCCCGGCGCCGGGTCGCTGCCGCGCACGATCATGCGCAGGTCACCGTTGCTGCGGCCCAGAAGGTAGGCGGAGCCGTTCACGCCGCTGATGCCGAGGCCGGCGTTGTCCGCCACGCGCACACGCGTCAGCAGGCTGCCGTTCAGGTCCAGGACTGGCGCGGTGAAAACCGTGCCGGTCGAGACCACCACGGCGCCAGCCGGGAAGTCGTTCGGCGAGGCGCCGTTCGAGCTCGGGATCGGCATCCCGGAGGAGATCACGATCTCGCCATACTGGCCCAACTGGCTCTGGGCGGCGACCGTAGAAGTGACGAGGCTCAGCAACAGCAGCGTGCGGAGCCGGTGGGAGGAGGCGAAGGACATTTGCAGTAGCGGGTGGGTTGCGCAGGGAGTCCGGTCCCTAACCCTAGCCCACGAAGTTGGCCTTGGATTGCGGGGGACCGCCGATCGCCCTGGGTGGGCCCTTCGGCGCCTCGGAGGCGACGTTTGGCGAAGGACGGCTGGAGAAAAATCGGAGCAGCGCTGGGCCCGATGCCGTCGGGGGATGCGCCATGGCGGCCACCGGGGCGTGCGTTATCTTGCCTGCCCCCATGCGCCCGCTGTTGTCGCTGCTTTTGCTGCTCCCCGGGTGCGTGAACTTCCATTCGTTCGAGCGGCAGCGGCAAGGCCCCGCGGTGGTCGAGGCGGCGGCGCCGGCCAGGCCGCAATGGCAGACCATCGGCACCAGCGTCGAGGGGCGGCCGCTGCGCACGCTGCGGCTGGGCCATGGCCCCCGGCGGGTGCTGTGGGTCGGCGGCATCCACGGCGATGAACGCGAAGGTGCGGTCGCCACGGACGGTCTACCGCACGAGTTCCTGAACCTGCCGGGCGCCGCCGACGCGGTGACCCTGACGATCCTCGAGGACGTCAACCCGGATGGCTCCGCGGCGAACACCCGCGCCAACAGCAACCGCGTCGACCTGAACCGCAACTACCCGGCGCGCAACTTCGTCGCCAGCGCGAGCAATGGCCAGAGTCCGCTCGACCAGCCCGAGGCGCGCGCGCTGCACGACCTGCTGCTGGCGGAACGGCCGCACCTGGTGATCGTCGCGCACGCATGGCGCGGCGACCACTTCATCAACTTCGATGGGCCGGCCGAACGCCATGCGCAGCTGTTCTCGCAGCGTTCCGGCTATCGCGTGAAGCCCTCGGACAAGATCGCGCCGACGCCGGGCTCGCTCGGATCGTGGGTCGGCCGCACGCTGGGCACGCCGATCCTGACCCTCGAGTACGAACGTGGCGCGGATCCGCGCTCGGTCTGGCTGGACACGCGCGAGGCGATCCTGGCGGTGATCCTCACCGAATGATCGGGCGGCGATGAAGCACTGGCTGCTGGCACGGCTGGCGTGGCTGTTCCCGACGCTGTTCGGCATCACCTTCGTCACGTTCCTGGTGCTCGACCTGGCGCCGGTCGACCGCGCCGAGCTGGAAGCCGCGCAGGTGCACGCGCTGCAGCCGTTCGCCGATGCCGCGAGCCGCGATGCCGCGGTGCTGCAGCTGCGGGTCCGCTACGGCATGGTCGATCCGGTGACGTTCGCGCCGGCGCCGGTGTGGGAGCGCTACCTGGGCTGGTTGCGCAATGCCGCGACCCTGCACTTCGCCGGCCCCGGTGGCGACCACGCTGCGCTGTGGCGACGGCTGTTCGCGGCGTTGCCGGTGACGATGCTGCTCGGCAGCCTCGCGCTGGCGATCGCGGTGCTCGGCGGCGTCTGGCTCGGGGCGTGGCTCGGACGGCACAAGGACTCGCCGCGCGAACGGCTCGCGTCGGTGTTGCTGCTGCTCGGCGTCGGCCTGCCGGAGTTCCTGCTGGCGAGCCTGCTGCTGCTGACCTTCTGCGTCGGACTGCACCTGTTGCCGGCCGCCGGGCTGCGTTCGCCGGGCACCAGCGAGATGGCCCTGCCCTGGCAGGTCGTCGATTTCGCGTGGCATCTCGTGCTGCCGGTGCTGGTGATGGCGATCGGTCCGACCGCGCTGGTTGCCCGCTTCGTGCGCGACTCGGTCGCGCGCACCGCGCAGGCGCCGTTCGTCACCAACCTGCGCGCGCTCGGTGCGGCCGAGGAACTGGTGCGGAGCCGGCTGCTGCGGCACGGTTGCGCGCCGGTCGCGACGCTCGCCGGTTCGCTGCTGCCGATGGTGGTCGGTGGTTCGATCGTGGTCGAGAGCCTGTTCGCGCTCGACGGCCTCGGCCACCTCGCGTTCCAGGCGGTGACGCAACGCGACCAGCCGCTGCTGATGGCGATCGTCGTCATCGGTTCCGTCGTCACCCTGGGCTCGCTGCTGCTGTCCGACTGCCTGCATCGCTTGCTCGATGCGCGGGTGCGCCTGCAACGATGAACGCGACCACCGAACCGACCAGCGCGGCGCGGCGTCGCTTCCGGATCCGGTGGCGGCGCCCCGGTGCGATGGCGTTCGCGCTGCTGGTGATCGCCATCGGCGTGTTCGCGCCGCTGCTGGCCAACGACGTGCCGTTGGCGGCGCGCGTGCAGGGCGTGTGGTCGTTCCCAGCCTTCGCCGACCTGTTCGGCAAGCCGCCGGTGGGGCCGGGCGATCTGTCGTGGAAGAGCTGGGCCGCGTCGCTGCCGCCGGACAGCGCGGACCGCGTGTGGATGCCGCCGTGGCCGCACGGGCCGATCGAGACCGACACCGCGAACTTCCGCCGCGCGCCGTCGCTGGACCATCCGATGGGCACCGACGACACCGGCCGCGACGTGATGGCGCGCGTGCTGCACGGCACCGGTTCCTTCGTGTGGTTGGCGCTGCCGGCCGTGCTGCTCGGCGGCCTGCTCGGCACGTTGCTCGGCGCGTTCGCCGGCATGCGCGGCGGCCTCGCCGACGTGCTGGTGCTGCGGCTGATCGAGCTGTTCGCGTGCTTCCCGATGCTGCTGTTCCTGCTGTTCGCCGCCGCGTTCCTCGGCGATGGCCGCATCGGCCTCGTGCTGGTCATGGCCTCGATCTACTGGACCAGCTTCGCGCGCATCGTGCGCGGCGAACTGCTGAGCCTGCGCGAACTCGACTACGTGCACGTTGCGCGCGGCCTCGGCGTGCCCGGACGGCGCCTGTTCACGCACCACCTGCTGCCGCAGATCTGGAGCTCGATCGGCATCACCGCCGCCTTCTGTGCGGCCAGCGCCGCGGTCGCCGAATCGACGCTGTCGTTCCTCGGCCTCGGTTCCGGTGGCGTGTCGAGTTCGTGGGGCGAGATGCTGCGCCAGGGCGTCGAGCACGCCGCGGTCGGTGCGTGGCACCTGTGGCTCTTCCCGTCGCTGGCGCTGGTCGCGGTGGTGGTCTGCTGCCACCTGCTCGCCGATCGCCTGCGCGACAGCAGCGCGGCGTGAACGCGGCGGCTCAGCCGCCGCGCGTGTGCATCTCGAGGTGCGGATCGGCGCGCAGCACGGCGACGCCGGCCATCGCCGAGCGGTCGACCATCGCCGCGCGCACTTCGGCGCCGCGATCGGCGCGCTGCGACCACACGCCGAGCATCGCCGCGCG
>CAMAUH010000022.1 GCA_945861365.1 Candidatus Kuenenia stuttgartensis | reverse complement strand
CGGACGTGCAGATCCGTTCCGACTCGGCGCAGAACCTGGTCAACATGTCGCTGGTGCAGCGGTTGCTCGGTCGCGCCGCGGAGGCCAAGGCGTCGCTCGAAGGCGGCGTGCAGCGCATGGTCGAACTGGTCGCCGACTTCCCCGCTGCGCGTCGGCGCCGCTCCGAGCTCGCGTCGGCGCGCGGCAACCTGTCGGCGCTGCTGGGCATGCTGGACGACCTGCCCGGCTCGATCGAGCAGGCCGCGGCGGCGCAGCGGTTGTGGGCTGGCCTGCTGCAGGACGATCCGAAGAACGATGAGTACGCGACCGGGTTGGCACACTCGCTGCAGGCGCAAGCCGTCTGCCACTACATGGCGGGCAAGCCGGCCGAGGGCGTGCCGCTGCTGCAGCGGGCCGGCGAGGCGATCGATCGTTCGCTGGCGATCCGTCCGGACAACCCGACCTACCGTGTGATGCGCCGCAAGATCGCCGAGACGGAGGCGACGCTGCACCTCGAGATGGGTGCCGCTACGCGTGCGGCTGCGGCGACGCAGGTGCTGCTCGACGCGAGATTCGCCCCGATCGAGCCGCTGCTGGCGGCCGGCCTGCTGGCGCGTGCGGCCGAGGCCGTGGCGAAGGACGGTTCGGTCGCCGAAGGACAGCGCGCCGACACCGCGGCCTCGCTGCGTGGCCAGGCGCGCCAGCTGATCGAGGACGAACTGCAGAAGGGCGGCAAGGTCGAGGAATGGCGCCGCGACCGGTCGCTGGAGGACCAGTGGAAGAGCCCGGCGTTCACCGAGCTGGTCGAGGCGGTGGTGCGGGGCCGTTCGTGAGCACGCGCGCCCTGCATGGCCGCGGAGGTGGCCATGGGGTGCGACCTGCGCGCATGGGTGGTCCCGTTCGCGCGATCTCAGTCGAGCATGGCGCTGGCGAGCACGGCGACGCCGGCGATGTCCTCGGCCTTGCAGCCGCGCGACAGGTCGAGCCACGGCTTCTGCAGCCCTTGCAGCAGCGGGCCGTAGGCGGCGAAGCCGCCCAGCCGTTCGGTCAGTTTGTAGGCGATGTTGCCGGCGTCGAGATCGGGGAACACGAACACGTTGGCGCGGCCCTGCAGCGGGCTGTCCGCACACTTGCGCGCCGCCACCGCGGGCACGTAGGCGGCGTCGAACTGCAGTTCGCCATCGCAGGCGATCGTCGGGTGTGCCGCGCGGAAGCGTTCGGTCGCGGTGCGCATCTTGTCGACCTTGGCGTGCGCGGCGCTACCGCGCGTGCTGAACGACAAGAACGCGACGCGCGGCGCCTCGCCGGTGAAGCGGCGGTGGTTGGCGGCGGTCGCGGCGGCGATGTGCACGAGCTGGTCGGGATCGGGATCGGGCACGACCCCGCAGTCGGCGAAGGAGAGAACCTCGGGTCCACGCACCATCAGGAACATGGAGGACACGAGCGGGATCGCCGGCGCGGTGCCGAGGCAGAACAGGCCGGCGCGGATGACATCGGCGGTCGCGTGGGCGGCACCGGTGACACCCGCGTCGGCGTGGCCGAGCGCGAGCAAGCCGGCTCCGAACATCACCGGCTGCGCGGCGAGTGAGCGCGCGTCGGCCTCGCTGAGGCCTTTGTGTTTGCGCCGTTCGTGCAGCAGGCGGGCGACGTCGGGCAGGCGCGGGTCGCGCGCGGGATCGTCGACCCAGACCACGTCGCACAGGTTGTCGCGCTGCAGCAGTTCGCGCGCGGCGATCGTGCGGGGGTCGCTGGTCTCGGGCAGCACGATGCGGGCGCGGCGGGCGCGGGCGCGTTCGCGCAGGTGCGTGAGCACGTCGGTCATGGCGCGCGTTCGTAGCGAGGCGGTGGCGCCGTGGCCAGGAACGATCGGCTCTGGGCTTACTTCTCAGGCGTTCAGTCGTCGAACAGCGCGACGAGGTCCGGGGCGTCGAGCAGGCGATCGGTCCAGCGCTCGAGTTCGGCGGGCGTCGCCGCGTGCAGGCGCGTCGCGACGTGGTCGGGCAGAGGGCCGAAGCGTCTGGCGAGCAGGCGCAGCAGCGTGGCGGCGCTGCCCTGCGAGATGCCCTGCGAGATGCCCTGCGTGATCCCCACTGAGATCCCCTGCGTGATCCCCTTCGTGATGCCTTGGGAGAGGCCCTGCGAGATGCCTTCGGAGCGGAGGCGTTGTGCCGTGGTCATGATCGGGTTGCTCGTGTGTTCCAGGTTGCGGGTGAACGCCATCTGCAGCTCCTCGAGGGGCACGTCGGTGACCTCGAGAACATAGCAGCCGATGGCAGACAGCG
Source organism: Candidatus Kuenenia stuttgartensis (assembly GCA_945861365.1). Taxonomy (GTDB): domain Bacteria; phylum Planctomycetota; class UBA1135; order UBA1135; family UBA2386; genus UBA2386. The sequence continues at coordinate 15,449 of CAMAUH010000022.1, read as the reverse complement.
ATTCCTCGGCGGTGGTCGGATCCTCCGTGTGCTCGATGGCACGCAGCAGATCGCCCCAGCGGTCGATGGCGGCCACCACCTCGTCGCTCGCCGACTGCGGCAGTTTCGCCAGCGCGAGGTGCGTCAGCTGCGCCAGCGGCGACAACGTCGGGCGCCGCAGTTCCGCCTCCGAACGGCCGTGCAGCGAGTCGATGACCAGGCGCAGCTGCGGTTGCAGCGGCAGGAACGTCGCGCGGATCGGTTCCGGCAGGTCGCTGCGAGCAGCGTCCTGTTCTGGGATCTCGCCGCCGTGTTGCAGCACCGCCGCCACGACCAACGGCAGCCGCTTGCCGTTGCGCATCGCGAGGCGGCGCACGTGGACCACGTAGCGCAGCGATTGCGCGAGCAGCCCTGCATCGGGCCAGGCTTTGTGCTCGATGACGAGCAGGACCTGCTCGTCGCTGCCATGCAGCCGCACCGTGAACACGAGGTCGGCGGTGTGCGTGCGCAGGCGCGCGTCGGTCGAACGTTCGCCGGCCGGCGTCAGCGTGGCCCAATCCAGCGCCGCGACGACGTCCGCGGGCAGGATGCAGCGCAGCCAGGCAGCGACATGCCGCGGGTTGCGGAACGTGAAGTGGAACAGGCGGTCGTGCGGTGTGCGTGTGGGGCCCATACCGCCAGTGGCACGAACCCCCGTACTTCCGACGCGAATCGCGGTCGCGATTTCGTCGCGAACGTCGCGCCGTTCCTCACGGTCGCCGCAGTCCGCCCAGCTTCTGTTCGACGTGATCGCGCAGCAGCGGCCATTCCCGCAGGCGCGCGTAGCTCGGCAGCAGGCGCGCCGGCACGACGGGATGCAGGCTCGTCAGGGTCGCGAGCACTCCGCAGTGCCACGTGGTCAGCTCCTTGGTTTGCGGATCCCAAGCCGTCACGTGGGGCATGTACCAGCCATGGATCTGCTCCGCCGTCGCCGCGTCGACGTGCGGCGCGGCGATCGCGAGGCCCAGCAACGTGAAGTGCGCATGCTGGTTGACCTGCGCCCACGTCGATCCGCCGGTCAGTGGCGCGGCGACGCGCTGGATCAGGTGCGGGTCCCCGGTGTGCATCGCCAGCAGCACGAGCCGCGAGGTCCGGTTGCCGATCCATGACTGCTCGACCATTCCCGGTGCGGGCGCCATGCCGCCAGCTGGCAACAGCTCGCTCCGGTCATCCGGCAGTTCCGCCAGCGCGCGCCGCAGGAACGTCGCCAACGGGGCGCGGTAGCCGGCGCGGATCTGCTGCGCGAGCAGCGCGCAAGCCAGCGCCGCGGTGTCGTCATCGGGGTGATCGACCAAGTTGATCAACAGCTCGCCGGTGCGGTCGCTGAACTGCGGCCGGGTTCGCCAGGCTCGCAGCACACCGACCAGGGCGCGCTGGCTCAGGTTGGGCTGTGGCGCTGTTGCGGCATGGGCGATCACCGCGGCGCTGCCAGCCGAACCGCACGCCGCGGCGGCCTCGAAGTGCGTGATCGCCTTGCGATCGTCGGCACTGCTCAGCTTGGTCTCGGGCGCTTCCGGGGCGGCGGGTGTCAGTCGCCTCGCTGGCCGTGCCGGCGGTTCTTCGGTTGGCTCCGGTGCGGCTGTCGCGGGCACTCGGCAGCCGGCCGCGAAGTGCTGCATCGCCTCGCGCCGCTGTTGCGCGGCGTCGTTCGCATTGGCCGCCAGCGACACCGCGACCGGGCGTTGCGGCGGCGCTTCCTGAGGAAGCGGACCCGCGCTCAACATGGCGGCCATACAGAAGGTGGGCAGCATGTGGGGTGTCCTTCGGCTCGGCGCGCAAGGCTAGCGCTTCTACTTTGCGATGCCAAGTAGGCGCGATGGGTGGGTCTTGGCTCGATCTTCCCGGTGCGCACGGTGGTCGTGCGCAGGTGTCGAGGCACCATGCGGCAATGCACTCGTTGCCGCTGTGGATCGTGACGTTCGGGTTGTCGGTGTTCGTCGCCAACGCGCAGGACGCACCCGTGCTGCAGCGCCTGCGCGAAGCGAGCAAGCCGGCGCCGCTCGTCGTCGCGCACCGCGGCGCCAGCGAACAGTTCCCCGAGAACACGTTGGCGGCCCTGCGCGCGGCGGTGGCGGCGAAGGCGCTGGTCGTCGAGTTCGACGTCTACCAGACCAAGGATGGCGCCTGGGTCGTGCTGCACGACGCGACGCTGGATCGCACGACGGATGCGGTGGCGAAGTTCGGCCGCAAGGAGGTGCGCGTCGACGCGCTGACGCTGGCCGAGGTGCGCACGCTCGATGCCGGTGCGTGGAAGGACCCGAAGTTCGCCGGCGAACGCGTGCCGACGCTCGAAGAAGCGCTCGCCGCGATCCTGCCGGCGATCCCCATGGTCGAACGCAAGGGCGGCGACGCCGCGGCGCTGGTCGCCGAGCTGCGCCGGCTCGACGCGATCGATCGCGTGCTGGTGCAGGCGTTCGATTGGCCGTGGCTCGAAGCCGTGCACCGCGCGGAGCCGAAGCTGCTGCTCGGCGCGCTCGGCAGCAAGGAACTCGATGCGGCGCGTTCGCGGGAGATCGCGGCGACCGGCGCGCAGTTGGTGCACTGGGACCACCGCACGCTGACCACCGAAGCCGCAGCGGCCGTGCATGCGGGCGGCCAGCTGCTGTGCGTCTACACCGTCGATCCCGACGTGCTGCTGCTCGGCGCTGCGGCGATCGGCTGCGACCTGATCACCACGAACCGCCCCGCGCGCGCGATGGCGCTGCGCGAGCAGGGGCTGCTCGCGCGCGCCCGCGCGAAGTGAGCGCGCTTAGCGATCGACTTCGATCTCGAGCAGGCCGAGGCCGTGCGTCTTGCCCTGCGCGTCGGTCTTCAGGCTCTCGCTGCCGCCGCCGCCGAGGCTGTCGCGCAGCAGGAAGTTCAGCGCCAGCATGTTCGGCGCCTCGTAGCGCGTCACTTCACCCTTGCAGATGGCGTGGAAGTGCTGCTTCACGCGCGCGACCGTCAGCTGCGCCTTGATGAGTTCGTAGTCCTTCGCGTTGGTGACGAACACGCCGACGTTGCTGCCGTCGCCTTTGTCACCGCTGCGCGCGAACGCGAACGTTCCGAGTTTGACCTTCGCCATCACGACACCTCCACACGAACCGTCGTCTTCACCTGCGTCTTGTCGAGCAGCGCCGGCCAGTAGCCGACGATGTCCGTCGCCTTCGGGCGGCCGCCCGCATAGCCGGTGACGCCGGGCGGGCCACTGGTCACCAGCGGCACGATCTCCATGCCGAAGCGGTCGACCTTGTCCTCGTCGTCGCACTTGACTCCCATGCGCAGCACGACCTCGGCCGGGTCCTTGGTCTCGAGGATGCCCGCGTGGCACACGCCAGCGCCGACGATCTCGACCATCTTCTGGTGCTCTTCGAACGTGCAGCCGTCGAGGGCAAGGCGGCCCCACACGATGTCGGCGCACAGCTTGGCCTTCGCGACCGCGTCGGGGCCGGCGATGGTCAGCTGGCCCGAGGTCTTGAAGCCGTTCTGGTAGCTCAGCGACACCTTGTAGGTCGGGGTCGCCGGGCCGCCCTTGATGCCGGACAGGCGCACGCGGTCCTTGCCGACCTCTTCGACCACAGCGCTGGTGAAGTCGGCCGTGCAGTCCGGGCCGAGGTAGCGCTTGGGATCGCCCATCTCGTAGAGCAGCTGCGAGACGACCGTGTTGCGCGTGACGAGGCCGCCGGTGCCGTCGTGCTTGGTGACGACGAACGTGCCGTCGGGGCTCGCTTCGATGATCGGATAGCCGATGCGCACGAAGTCCTTCACCTCGCGCCAGCCGGTGTAGTTGCCGCCGGTGCATTGCGCGCCGCACTCGGCGATGTGGCCGGCCATCGTGCCGGCGGCGAGCTTGTCCCACTCGTCGGCCTTCCAGCCGAACTCGTGGATCATCGGGCCGGCGACCAGCGCCGGATCGGTCAGGCGACCGCCGATGACGATCTGCGCGCCCTGCGCCAGGCACTCGGCGACCGCGAACGCGCCGATGTAGACGTTCGCGCTGAGCAGGCGGCTCTGCACGTCGGTCAGTGCGCGATCGTCGTCCATGTTCTTCAGCGCGTGGCCGCCCTTCAGCAGCTCCGGCACGCGCGTGAGGATGTCGTCGCCCTCGATGATGCCGACCTTCAGGCCCTTGATGCCCTTCTTGCGGGCGAGCTCGAGCACGGCCTGCAGGCAGCCTTGCGGGTTCACGCCGCCGGCGTTGGCGATGACCTTGATGCCCTTGCCCATGATGTCGGGCAGCGTGCGGTCGAGCATCGCCACGAAGTCGGTCGCGTAGCCCGCCTTCGGGTTCCGCCCCTTGAGCTTCTGCATGATGCTCATGGTGACTTCGGCGAGGTAGTCGAGGGCCAGGTAGTCGAGCGGGCCTTCGCGAACCAGGCGAACGGGGCCGAGGATCGAGTCGCCCCAGAAGCCTTGGCCGTAACCGATGAGAACCTTGTCGCGCATGCTGGGTGGGGGTCGGAGGGCCGCGGAGGATAGCGGCGTTGTGCAGTGCGCGGGAACGTTCGCTCGGAACTCGCTCAGCGCTTGCGGCGGAGCACGATCTCGACCCGTGCGCGCTTGCCCGCCTCGAACAGCACGCGCTGCGGGGGCACCGGCTCGAACCCAACGAGGCCGCCCATGGTCAGCCAGTATTCGCCCGGCTCCTGGGCGCCGACCTGGCCATGGCCCCACCGCGCCTGCCCGCCGCCCTTCGTGACGTGCTCGATGTGCGGGTAGGAGTTCTCGGGCCAGGGCACGACGGTGTCGCCCTCCTTGGTGATGACGTCGCAGACGCATTCGCGCTGCAGTCGCAGCACCAGGTCGGCGTTGCCGGGCGCGACCGTGTGTTGCAGATACCGGGTCGTGTAGCCATCGGTACCCGCCCAGATCTCGATGGGGCCGGGGGCGGCGCGGAACGTGTACCAGCCGTCGCCCTGCTCGCTCATCGACGAAGGGCTGCCGCCCTGTTTCCAGGCTTCGGTGACGGCATGCCAGTTTGGATGCGCGCCCAGCAGCGGCTGGTCGGTGCCCTGGTCCAGCAGCCGCATTCGCATCGCGATCGGATCGGGCACCACGATGCGCAGGTCGGTCGCGTGGGCCGGGCTGATCTCCAGCAGTTCGTGGTGTTCGCAACCATCCACGTGCACGTGGTAGGTGCCGGACACCAGCGGCACCGGCCCGAACCGATGGTCGCTTTCGCCATGCGGCTGCATCGCCGTGAGCGCGATGCGGGCATCCTCGCCTCGCCACGTGCGCGCGATGCCGCGCGGTTTCAGCTCCAGCCAGACCGCTTTGCCCCAGGCTGCCGACAGCGACAGGGTGCCGCGCACCTCGACGATGGGTGGCTGCTGGAGGTCGGGGTGGATCTGGATGCTGGCCGTGGCAATCGCATCCGGCTGGATGGCGACCGTCGTCTCGCCGAGGGCGACACGGTCGCGATACCAGGGGCCGACCTCGAGCGCGATCGTCAGCGGGCCTGTGGGCAATCCCTCGATCCGCGTGGCACCACCTGCGGCTGGGTGCACGCTGGCGATCGGGGTTTCCTGCGTGCCGGTTCGCGGCGCGTGCACCCGCAGGAACGAGTTCGGCGGCAGCGTGCCGACCACCGTCACGTCGACCGCGCCACCGGGTCGCAGCCGCAGCGTGCGTTCTCCCGGCTCCGCCGTGACCAGTTCGATCGAGTCCCACGCGTAGCCCGGCGCCATCGCCCAGAACCGCTGCGTCGCTTCCGTGCTGTGGTTGGGCAGCCGCAGTGGCGACGTCGCTTGGCGGAGCACTTCCTCCACATCGGCATGGCCCGGATGCCGCAGCGGGTCCGGCGACCGCACCACCCGCACGCCGGTGAGGTCGAGCCCGGTCGCATCGTCGAGCACGCGCAGGTTCAGTTCCGGCAGCCAGCGCAGCCGCAGGACCAACGGCTCAGCCACGGATGCGATCGGCAGATCCTCGACCGGCGGGGTGCGGCGATCCGCGAGGCGTGCCTCGAGAACCGACAGCGTGCTGCTGTCGTCGTGGACCATGGCTGCGAAGTGGCCCTTCGTGACGTCCACCTGCAGTTCGTCGCTGTCGGTGTCGCCCGAAACGTAGAGCCGCAGCTGCCCATCGCAGTCCGCGTGCTCGCGGCCTGCCGGATCGCTCACCACGACGCGGCCGGTCAGGCGAACGCGCGGTCGCTCCGGCTCGACCGCCTCCTCCGGGGTGGCCTCGGACCGCTGCGTTGGCGTGGTCGTCTCGGCGACCGGTGCCGCAGCCGGCGTGGCTGCGGACGTTGCAGCCGGTGACGGCGTGCCTGGGGAAGCCGCCGCGGCAGCCGTGCCGTCGGGGTCGGTGGCGGGCGCTGCGGCCTCCCAGGTCAGCATTCGCGCGACGAGCAGCGCGGTCGTCACCAGGGCCGCGATCACCAGCAAGCGTGCCGAGTTCCGTTGCATGCGAACCTCCGTCCGTTCGGGGAAGCGCCCATCCTAAGGGCGATTCGGCGCCAAGGGGCGGGCTCCTGCCGCACCGGCCGTACGCGCTGGTCGGTGGTTCGCGTGCTTGATCGCCGCGCACCGCGCCCCGACCATCCCCGGCCCTCGCGTCCGCGAGACCCACCGTGATGCGCCACCTGCCCCTGTTCGCGTTCCTCGCCTTCCTCACCGCCGTCGCCTGCCGCACGACGACGACCACCACGACGACCTCGACCGGTGGCACCTCGACCGCCGCCATCGACGACAGCGACTGCAACCTGTCGACGCCGCTGCAGCCCGGCGTGCCCGGCAGCCCGGGCAACCTCGTCAAGTCGCCGCGCAACCCGAATGGCGACAGCGAGCTCGCCCTGATGATGCGCCTGTTCGTCGACGACCTGCAGAAGGCGCGCGCGCTCGCCGAGGCGGGCGAGCCGATCGAGAAGATGTATCCGCGCCACAAGCGCATGCGCTGCGCGTGGCCGACCAAGCCCGAGGAACGCAATGCCGGCTTCGACGGCCGCGCGCAGGGCTACCTCGCCGCGGTGCGCGCGTTCGACGACGCGCCGGGCAAGACCACCTACAACGCGATCGTCGCCAACTGCATCGCCTGCCACAACGTGTCGTGCGGCGGCGTACTCGAGTTCATCGGCAGCATGCAGTGGAAGTGAGCGATTCGCCCGCGCACGGCATCCGCGGGCGCTGACGCTGCGAAGGCGACCCCCATGCAGAAGTCCCGCATCGCCGCCCTCGAAGTCCCGGAAGCCCGGCCGGTCGACTTCCCGTTCCTGCTGCTGGCGAGCCTGTTCCTCGCGGCGCTGGTCGTCTGCAACCTCGTGCAGGCGAAGTTCGTCACGGTCGACCTCGGCTTCAAGGTGTTCGTCGTCAGCGCCGGCATCCTGCCGTATCCGCTGACGTTCCTGGTCACCGACTGGATCAGCGAGATCTACGGGAAGAAGCGCGCCAACCAGCTGGTCACCGCGGGCTTCGTGGTGTCGCTGTTCGTGCTGCTCGTGGTGTGGCTCGGCACCCTGTTCCCTGCGGTCGATTGGAGCCGCGTGTCGGACAGCGACTACGAACGCGTCATCGCCGGCAATGCGACGCGCGCGATCTTCGCGTCGATGGTCGCCTACCTGGTCGCGCAGTACATCGACGTCTGGCTGTTCGAGTTCTGGCGCCGCTTCAGCCATGGCCGCCATCTGTGGCTGCGCAACAACGGCTCGACGATCGTGTCGCAGCTGGTCGACTCGGTGCTGGTGATCGCGGTGCTGTTCGCCGGCGTCAAACCGACCGACGAGTTGTTCGTCATCATCGTCGACATGTGGCTGTTCAAGACGCTGATGGCGCTCGCTGACACGCCGTTCTTCTATGCGGGAACGTGGCTGCTGCAGCGTTGGAAGCCCGGGCCGCTGTAGGTCGCTCGCATCAGGGGAGCGCGAACCCGAGGATGTCCTGGGCCAGCCGGTCGCGGAACGTGGCCAGCTCGGCGATCTCCAAATCCGTCAGCCCGGCCGCATCGGCCAACTTACGCAGTGGGAACCCTTGCAGCAGGTGGGCGACCATCAAGGGTGAGAAACCGCCGTCCTTGACTGCGGCATCGCGCAAGCCGCTGGCGAGATCGGCACCCCGCGCCAGTAGCGCCCGCAGGTCGATGAGGTCGCGCACTTCGGATCGATGCAGCAGCGTGCCCAGCTTGTTCGCGAAGATCTCGTGCTCGGTGTCGATGCGGATCGTCGCATCTCGCACCGCAACGCGTTGTGGCGCCGCGATGGGGGGCACCGCCTCGGCCACCAGGTCGAGTACGACGACGTGCGGGCCATCGCTGGCGCGCAGGCGGACGAACGATGGGCTGCGCTGCAGCACGTCGACCTGCAGCCCGGCCGCGCGCAGCAAGCGCTCGCAGTCTTCGGGTTCGCGCGCGAACACCCGCAGGCCGTGCCAGAACAGGTCCAGATCCCGCGTGGTGCGATGGCCCAGATGGAAGCCGGCGAGCGCGCCTCCTCCGGTGAGCGTCCATTCCGGGCGAACTTCGTGCAGGATGGCCAGCACGCGGGTCTGCAAATCGGTAAGTCGACTGGTCACGCTCGACGTTTCTCCCAGGCGGCCATCAACCAATGCCAGAATGCGCTGCTCTTGCCCAGATAGCGCTGCACGTCGGGCCACAGTTCGCGGATGTCGGATTCGCCCGCGAACGTGAACACGTCGTCGGGCTTGGCCTGGCGCATCAGCTTGCCGAGCAGGTAGGCGCGGGTCTCGCGGTCCCCGGTGCGCAGCAGTTGCTCGAATCGTTCGAGGGTCATGTCCACATCCCACAGGAAGTACGGCCGACCCTGCGGGTCGACCAGACGTTCGCGCGGTGTGGGGTTCAGCAGCGGCATGGGGCGAGAAGGTAGCCGGTGGCACAAGGTCGGGGCAGTGCCGTGTTCCGCCTGTCGTGCGCCGGGCGCGGCTAGACTCGCGCGGATGGTGTTCCCGCGAAGTTGGCTGCCGCTGCTGTGTGCGCTCGCAGGGTGCACGACGATGCACGATGGCAGCCGCCGCACGCTCGACCTGTGCGACGCGAACTTGGCGCCTGCCCCCGAGTCCACGACCACGCGCGCGCTGCTGCTGCCGGTCGCGGTGCCGGTCGGTTGCGTCGCCGGGATCGTCGACACGGTCGCCGTGAATCCGGTGTGCGCGATCGACGACGCGTGGGGGGACACGGTCGATTGCCTGTGGCGCTCCCATGACGAGTCGACGCTGCGCCGGGTGCTGTTCGTGCCGCTCGCAGCGCTCGCGACGCCGATCGTGTTCGGCGGCGATTGGCTCGGCCGCTGCGTGTTGCCGATCCCGCCGCGCGCCGGCGAGAAGCCTGTGGCGAAGCCGGTGGAGGCGAAGTGATGAACTCCATGCTGCGTCCGACCTTCGTGTGCGCGCTCGCGCTGCTCACCAGTTGTGCGTGGACCAACCGCGCGAACCGCCCGGTGTGGAACGTGTTCGAGAGCAACCTCGTGCCCGAGTCGTCGACCGCGTTCGTCTGCACCCTGCCGCTGACGGTGCCGGCCGGTCTGCTCGCGATCGTCGGCGACACGTTCGTCGCGCATCCAATCCAGGTGGTCGACGATGCGCTCGGCGACGCCGGCGATGTGTGGGACCCCCTGACGCTGAAGGACTCGCACTACTACACGAACGCCGCCGAAGTGCCGTTCCGCGCCGTCTGGACGCCGATCGCGTTCGCGGGTTCGTTCGTCGGCCGCAGCCTGTTCGACATCCCGCCGCATGGTGCCGGTGAGGTGGAGCGGCAGGCCGCCAAGGTCGCCCACGACGAGACGCGGGAGCAGCAGGCCGCGACACGGCGGGCGCGTGTGCTGGAGTGGCTGCGCACGATCGCCGACGGCGGCGAGGTCGGCGACGTGCCGGGGCCGCTGAAGATCGATGACGAGGCCCGGGCGGCGATCCAGCGCGCGCTGACGAGCCGCAACGCCCTCGCCCGGCGCGGTGTGCACCACTGGGCGATGTTCTGGGCCCGCGGTGAGGTCGATTGGTCGCGCGCCTTGGGCGACGAGTCCGCCGTGGTCCGCTTCGGGGTGCTCGAGGACATGCGACCCGATGTCGTGATCCAGCACGACGTCCGGCAGCGCCTGCTCGCCGATCCCGACCCGGCCGTGCGCGAACTGGCGGCGCAGCGCTTCCGCTGACGCGCGGTCACTTCTCGGCGACAGCGACCTTCGGCATCGCGCGGCCGTTGGCAAACCACACCGACGGCGCGAACCACACCGTCGCCGACCCGTAGCCGACCTGCATCTTCGCCAACGCGCGCGTGCGGCCCGAACGCACGTGCAGCAGCTGCAGCGTCTCGTCCGCGCTCGCGAACACGACGAAGCGGCCCTCCGGCGACCAGCTCGCGCGCAGTAGCGGGCTGGCGCTGGCGAACACCTCGCGCGGCGCTACCTCCGCCTCCTCGCGCACTTCCAGCACGTACGCCGCGTAGCCGCTCGCGTCGGGTGTGCTCTGCAGGCTGAGCAGGCAACTGGCGTCGGGCGAAAGCGAGGCCATGCCGTGGCGGAACGATGCGCGCGTCAGCTTGCGCGCCGGCGCGCCGTCGGCGATCGCGGTGACGAAGACATCCCAGTCGTACGGGCCGTTGCCGCTGACCATCGCGACGAGGCTGTCGCCGAGCGAGAAGTTGTAGAGCGAGCTGCAGTCCGGCGGCGTGCCGTCGAGGCGCACGTGCATTGCGCCGGTCGCTGCTTCGAGCACGACGATGCCATCCTTGCTCTCCGCGGCGAGGAAGCGTCCGTTCGGCGACCACTGCAGGTGGCTGAGTTCGCCGAGGCCCTCGCCGATCGAGCGATCGTTCGCGTTGCCGAGCTGGCGCAGCGCGATCGTGCTGCCGCGGGCGATCGCCAGCGTGCCATCGCGCGACCAGCACGGACTGCGGCCCTTGCCGAGTTCCTGTTCCTTGCCGCTCGCGAGTTCGCGCAGCAGGATCGGGTGCGCGCCGACGTCGTGGTGGTGCGGAGCGCGCGCATACGCGAGGTGCTTGCCGTCCGGCGCCAGCGCCGGCTCGTTCTCCATCAGCGCTTCGTGCGTGATCTGCACCTCGTGGCCGTCCTGCCAGACGTACAGCTCGCACGCGGTGGTCTCGCCGCGCGTGAACGCGAGCATCAGCCCGCCCGGGTGCTGCAACTCGATGCCGCCGAGGACCTGCTCGATGCGCGCGCGCAGGTCGGCGTCCTTGGTGTCGTCGCGTAGCGCGCGCAGTGGCTTCAGCGCCGGTTCGCCCGCGGCTTCCACGGCGGCGGCCGCGGCGGCGAGTTCGCTCGGCGCGGCGGTGCGCAGGCGGGCGACGAGCGCGGTGGGATCCTGGCAGGCGAACGCGAGCGACGTCAGGGTGAGGGCGAACATGGTGCGGCGCGACGCGGCATCGTGCCGCCGGTTCCCGCGCGCGGCGCGGTCATTTGTCCCAGCCGGCGCGCGTCACTGCACGAGCGTCACGAACGCCGGCGTCGCCTGCCACGGCATCTGGAAGAGATCGAGCCCACGCCACCACACCTGCAGATGCCGCAGCGCCGGGTTGTTCGGTACCGTGATCGTGAAGTCGGCAGCACCCTGTGCGTCGGCGAGGATGGTGCCCAGCACCACCATGTCGGCGAACTGCAGCGCGGGCTGTTCGACCAGTGGCAGCGGCACCAGCCCCAGCGTCTCGGTGCCGACGTAGAGCAGCAGCGCGTGGCCGGGTTCGCCGAGCATGCGCGTCGTGAACGTGTTGCCGATCTGCAGATCGACCGGCGTGTGCATGCCGAGCACGCGTCCGGGTTCGAGGTTGCCGATCACCAGGCCCGAAGTCTGGCAGCGATGCGCGCGGGCGTGCGGCACCGCGACCGACGGCACCGCCAATGCCGGGCCGAGCATGCCGGATGGCTGGTAGCCACCGAAGAAGCTGCAGTCGACGAGCCAGATGCGCGCGTTCGCTGCGGTCGCGGTCGGCGCCAGCAGGCCGGTGCTCGGCCAGGGCTTCGCGGTGGTCGCCGGCCACGCGCCGAGCAGGCTGCAGAGGGCCAGATGGCATGCGGATGCGCCGGTGATCTTCACGCCCCCGTGCTCGATGCGGTCGGCGCCGCCGGCGGCGGTGCTGAACGAACTGTCGCTCGCGTGCAGGTGCGCGTCCTGCAGCAGCACGCCGCTGCCGTTCTGGGCGCCCGCCGAACTCCACCGCATCGTCATCACGCAGTCGGTCAGCTGCAGGCCGGTGGCGGTGCGCAGCGTGCAGCGTTCGGCCGACACGATGCCGCCGTGCACGTGCATCGCGCTGGCGTCGATGTCGAGGCCGCCGAGGTGCACGCGGTGGCCGGGCTGCAGGTTCAGGTCGATCGTGCCGTTCGAGACGATCTGCACGAGCGCCGACGGTTCGGCCGCGATCGTCAACGGCTTGTCGAGCTGGAACGCCGGGTAGACGCCGGCGCCGACCTCGATCACGTCGCCAGGTGCGGCCGCGTCGATCGCCGCCTGGATCGTCGGCAGGTTGCCGTTGCCGACGTGATGCAGGGATTGCGCCACCGCAGGTGCGGTGGTCGCTGCGAGCAGCAGCGAGCACACGAGGGATCGTTCGCGCATGAGCATTCTCCTTCGGGGTCGGGGTCGAGCCGGCACGCGCACTGCGCATGCCGCGCGGGTCTTCACTGCACGATCGTGATGAACGGCGGCGTGCCCTGCAGCGGCATGTACGACAGGTCCAGGCAGCGCCACCACAGCGATACGTTCCGCAGGCCGGGCACGTTCGGCACCGTGAACGGCAGGTTGGCCATGCCCTGCGCATCGGCGGTGACGATGTTGAACAGCAGCGTGTCGATGAACAGGAACGCCGGCTGCTCGAGCTCGAAGATCTGCACGGGGCCGAGGGCGTCGATGCCCGTGTAGAAGAGCAGCGGGTGGTTCGGCTCGGCATGCACGGTGGTCACGAACGTGCCGCCGACGACCATGTCGATCGGCGTATGCACGCCGAGGATCGGGCCCGTCGCGACGGCGCCGAACACCGGGCCGCCGAACTGGCAGCGATGCACGCGCACCGGCGGCGGGGTCGGCACCGCTGGCGAGGTGATCGACGGACCCTGCTGGCCCGTGAACAGGAAGCCGCCGACCAGCGTGCAGTCGACCAGCCACGAACGCTCGACCCGGTTCGTGCCCGTGCAATGGAATGCGGCGCTCGGCCACGGCTTGCCGGGCAGCGCTGGCCAGGCGCCGATCAGGCTGCACGTCGCCAGGCTGCAGGCGCTGTCGCCGCGCACGTCGATGGCCCCGTACTCGAAGTCGAGGCTGCCGCCCGCTGCCGTGCTGAACGTGCTGTCGCTGCCGTGCAGGTGCGCGTCCTGCAGCAGCACGCCGCTCGCGTCTTGCGCGCCCGCCGCGCACCAGCGCAGGGTCAGCGTGGCGTTGCTGACCTGCAGGCCGACGTTCGTCTGCAGCGTGCAGCGTTCGGCCGACACGACGCCACCGGCGATCGTCACGGACTGTGCCTGGATGTCGAGGCCGCCGAGCACCACACGATCCTGCGGCAGCAGGGCGAACGTCACCGAACCGGTCGTGACGACCTGCACGAGCGCCGAGGGTTCGTTGGTGATGGTCAACGGTTTCCCGACGTGGAACGACGGGTAGACGCCAGCGGCGATCTCGATGATGTCGCCCGGTGCGGCCGCGTTGATGGCGGCCTGGATCGTCGGGTGGAAGCCCGGGCCCACATGGTGCAAGGCCTGCGCGGCAGCGGATTGGGCGAGCGTGGCGAGAAGGAGGCCGACGGCGGGTGTGATGGAGTGCGACATGCGTTCTCGTGGAGGCGATTCGGACGAGGGGAGCGTTCTGCTTCGGGCACATTGCGTGCCGCCAGTCATGCCGTCGTTCACTTGCCGCCGATCGACAACGCGGCGTGGTCCGACACGACCAGCGCCGCGGCATTGGCGCCCGGCGCGAGTGCGGCGCCCTGGCAGTAGATCGTCTGCGCCAGCAGGCTGGCACTGTTCGGGATCGGCCGCGCCCACGTGGCCGTCGTGCCGTTCGCGAGGAACGCGTCGAGGATCACCGGATCGACCTGCAGCATGCAGCCGGGCATGCCGATCGGCGCCAGCGACGCGGGCAGCACGCCGAGCCCGGAGAACGTGTCGCTGAGGCCGTAGGCCATCAACGCGATGGTGTTCGAGGGCACCGGGGTCACGTCCATCAGGAACGTCTCGCCGATCCACGGCCGGCTGGTCGTGGTGAGGCCGGGGGCGGCCGTCTGCACGCCGCTGCAACCCGAGCCGAGGAACGTCACCGCGGCGGTCGTCGTCGGTGCGTACGACCAGGTCTCAGGGGTCGCCGAGCTGCCGAACATGAACACCGTCTCGCGCACGATGTCGTAGGTGAGGTAGGTGTCGCTGCGCGCGGAGGGCAGTGTCGCGGGCGATCGGTTGAGCCAGTTGCCGACCGTGCCGTCCCATTCCCACGTGTCGCTGGCGCCGGGGCCGCCGAACATCACGATGCGGTTGCGCGCCGCGTCGGTCGTCATCGAGTGGTCGTAGCGCGCCGACGGCGAGGTGGTCGGGAACAGCTGCACCCAGTTGGTGCCGTTGAAGCGCCAGGTGTCGTTGCCCTGCTGGTACCCGCTGAACAGGATCAAGCTGTCGGTGACCGGCTCGTAGGCCATGTCGCTGGCGCGCCGCGCCGTCGGGCTGTTGGTGGTGACGATCTGGCTCCAGTTGGTGCCGTCCCACTCCCACATGTCGTTGAGGTCGACCGTCGAGTAGCCCCCCCACAGCACGACCTTGCCGCGGCCCGGGTGGTAGGTCAGCGGGAACGAGCGCCGCGCGGTCGGCGCGTTCGCCGGCGCCATCTGCAGCCAATCGGTGCCATCCCATTCCCACGTGTCGCCGAGCAGGCCGCCGCCGACCGGGATGCCACCGAACATGACGAGGCGCCCGCGGGTCTGGTCGTACGCCATCGAGTGGGCGATACGCGCCGGCGGCACGTTCCCCGGCGTCGCCTGCGTCCAGCCGAAGCCATCGAACAGCCACGTCTCGTTGTAGCGGACGCCGGCGTAGGTGCCGCCGAACAGCACGGTGCGGTCGGTCGGCAGGTGGTAGGCCATCGCGTGCGCGGTGAAGGCGCTCGGCGAGGTGGTCGGCGTGAGCTGGGTCCAGTTGGTCTGGGCGCACAGCGGCGCCAGGAACGAGGTCGCGATCAGGATGGAGCGCAGGTGTGTCATGGTGTTTGACGGTGCGGGACGTGCCGAGCCACCGGGCCGCGGATGGTAGCGCGCCGACGCGATGCGCGCGGTTCGCGAAGGTCGCGCGGCTGCATCCGTTCTGCCCCGAGCGGGATTGGTAGGTTGCTCCCCGATGACGCCGCCCTTCGATGCCGAACTGCTGCTGCGCCATCACGGCGGTGCCCTGCGCCAGCTCGCGCAGCAACTGCTACGGGATCGGAACGAGATCGACGACGCGGTGCAGGAGACCTGGCTGCGCGCGCTGCGTTCGCCGCCGCGCCACGGCGACGGGCTCGGCGCCTGGCTGGCGA
>CAMAUH010000021.1 GCA_945861365.1 Candidatus Kuenenia stuttgartensis | reverse complement strand
GGGGCAAGGCGACGCCCGAGCAGCAGAAGATGGCCGACCAGATCGTCGCCGACATCCTGCGCAGCGCCGACGAGAACATCGAGAACCCGGGCCGCATCTACAACCGCGCGACGCTGCAGGTGACGACCGAGGACCAGATCAAGGCGGTCGTGCCGCGCGTGCTGAACGCGATGAACGACCTCTACGCCGACGTCAACGCCAACAACCTGAAGCTGAGCCAGTGCAACCGTGCGCTGTACGGCTTCACCGGCTACGCCGTGAACTACGACGTCAAGGGCACCGGCGACGCCGCGAAGGACAAGACGGCGCGCGAATCGTGCGTGCGCCAGTGGTTCGGCTTCTGGTACCAGTATTCGAACAACCTCAGCAAGTTCCGTGAGACCGGCGAGTCGTTCGAGATCACGCCGACCGAACCGCCGAAGGCGACCGATCCAGCCAAGCAGCCCGCCAAGTGACCGTCCCCTCGAATCGCTGACAGGAGCCAACCCATGACCGTTCTGCAGATCACCTGCGACAACTGCGGCGCCAAGTACAAGCTGCCCGAGTCGTTCACCGGCAACCAGGCCAAGTGCCAGAAGTGCGGCAGCGTCATCGACGTCCAGAAGCAGCGCACGGCTGCCAGTGGCGGAGCCACTCCGGCGGCGACCGCCGCCGCGGCGAAGCCGGCGGCCGCGGCGAAGCCAGCGATCGACCGCAGCAAGCAGTCGCCGCCCGCCGACAAGCCCCCCGCAGCACCGCGCGCCGAACGCCCGAGTGCGCGCAAGGGCCGCGACAAGGACAAGGGTGACGATGGCGGCAAGACCGAGAAGAAGGCGCGCGGCGAACGCGGCGACAAGAAGAAGAACAGCTCGATGCCGATCATGCTGGCCGGCGCGGGCCTGCTGGCGATCGTCGTCGTCGCGGTGCTGATGCTGGGCGGCGGCAACAAGCCGAAGGCCAACGAGGCTGCGAAGGCCGATCCGGCGCCAGCCGCCAACAACACGCCCGCCGCGACGCCGGCGGCCGAAGCGCCGAAGCCCGCCGATGCCAAGCCCGCCGACAGCAAGCCTGCCGATGGCAAGCCGGTCGACGCCAAGGCGACCGACAAGCCCGCCGAGCCGCCGAAGGAGGCGCCGAAGCCGGCTGCCCCCGCCGAGCCGGTCGCGCCGCCGCCGGACCTCAGCGACCCCAACCGCATCGCGCAGCCGTGGGAGAAGATGAAGAACCCACCGGCGACGATGGCCGACGTCACCGATCCGAAGAGCTACGGCGAAGTGAAGTGGCCGGAAGGGGTCGACGACGCCAAGAAGGCCGAACTACGGGGCCTCGTCGCCGACGTCGTCGGCGGCGGCAAGGCGGGGCTCACCGCCAAGCGCACGCTCGAGAAGGCCGGCTACGAGGCGCTGTTCGCGCTGGTCGAGGGCATGCAGGGCTTCGACTACAAGTCCGCCGAGGTCACGATGACCGCCGGCGAACTGAACGAGCTGATCGAGGCCATCCTCGGCGGCGGCAACGCGAACTTCTCGCGCGCCGAGGCGACCGAGACCATCGCGCCGGCGAAGGCACAGTGGAACGCCAGCCGCGTGAAGGCCTGGCTGAACATGCTGGCGCGCATCCCGACGAAGGACGACTTCCGCAAGAAGAAGGCGGAGATCGCGAAGCAGGCAGCCGACGACAAGTGACCGGCAGGCGCGGGCCGCGGGTCGCTATGCTCCCCGCCCCCGCATGACCGACATCGCCGCCGAACTCACGCCCCGCGAGATCACCCGCCGCCTCGACGAGTACATCGTCGGGCAATCGAAGGCCAAGCGCGCCGTCGCGGTCGCCCTGCGCAACCGGTGGCGCCGCCGCCAGCTCGGCAACGAGCTCGCCGCGGACGTCTACCCGAAGAACATCCTGATGATGGGGCCGACCGGCGTCGGCAAGACCGAGATCGCGCGGCGCCTGGCGACGCTGGCGCGTGCGCCGTTCATCAAGGTCGAAGCGACCAAGTACAGCGAGGTCGGCTACCACGGCCGCGACGTCGAGTCGATGGTGCGCGACCTGGTCGACGCGGCGGTGCAGCTGGTGCGCGCCGAGAAGGTCAAGGAAGTGGCCGCCAAGGCCGCCGCGGCCGCCGAGGCCCGCATCCTGCGCGCGCTGCTCGACCAACATGGCCTCGCCGACTACCAGGATGGCGGCGTCATGGAAGGCGGCATCTGGCGCGCGCGGCCGGTCAGCGCCATCAGCGACGCACCGCCGCCCGACTTCGCCGCCCGCGAGCAGGCGCGCGAACGGCTGCGCCAGGAACTCACCGCGCGCTCCATCGAGGACCGCCTCGTCGAGGTCGAGATGCGCGACAGCAAGACGCCGACGCTCAGCGTGATGGGCCCGCAGGGCAACGAGACGATGGGCATCGACACGCAGGCGCTGCAGGAACTGTGGGGCCGGGCGCCTGCCAACAAGACCAAGGTGCGCAAGCTGCCGATCGGCGAGGCGCGCGCGATCCTGCACGAGGAGGAAGCCGACAAGCTGCTCGACCAGGACGCCATCTGCCAGGAGGCGCTCGACCGCGCGCAGAACGACGGGATCATCTTCGTCGACGAGATCGACAAGATCGTCAGCAGCGGCAGCACCGATGGCCCCGACGTGTCGCGCGAAGGCGTGCAACGCGACCTGCTGTCGGTCGTCGAAGGCTGCGCGGTCTACACCCGCTACGGCCACGTGCGCAGCGACCACATGCTGTTCCTGGCCGCCGGCGCCTTCCACTTCCACAAGCCGAGCGAACTGATCCCCGAACTGCAGGGCCGCTTCCCGGTGCGCGTCGCGCTGACGTCGCTGACCGAAGCCGACTTCGTGCGCATCCTGACCGAGCCGAAGAACGCGCTGACCCGCCAGTACGTGGCGCTGTTCAAGACCGAGCACGTCGAGCTGTCGTTCACGCCCGAGGGCATCCAGAAGCTCGCCGCGATCGCGTTCCGCGCCAACAAGACGACGCAGGACATCGGCGCCCGCCGCCTGATGACCATCCTCGAGAAGTGCCTCGAGGACCTGTCGTTCGAGGCCAGCGAACGGAACGGCCAGAAGATCGTCGTCGACGGCAAGCTGGTCGAGCAGCGCCTCGGTGACGCCGGCGACGACGCCGACCTGATCCCGTACCGCATGTAGCCACCGGCGAGATTTCGCGGAACCGGCCTGGGCCAGCCTCGAATCACGCGGCCCGCCGTCGTACCCAACCGCCCCACCGCTTGACCGAGATCTCCGAGACCATCGTGCGCGCTGCCCAAGCCGGCGACGAAGCCGCCAGCCGGACCATCGTCGAAGCCCTGCAGCGCCCGGTGGTAGCGACCGTGTTCCGCTTCCTGGGGCCGGGCTGGCGCCGCGAGGTCGAGGACATCTCGCAAGAGATCTTCCTGAAGGTGTTCCGCGCGCTGCCGACCTTCGACGCCCGGCGCGCGAAGCTGACCACGTGGGTCTACACGTTCGTGCGCAACCACTGCTACGACGTGCTGAAGCGCCGCCGCCTGCCGACGTCGAGCCTGCAGGCGGTCGGCGCCGACGAACCGCAGCGTGATGTCCCCGACGACCGCGAACTGCTGCCGACGGCCAACCTGGAGAACCAGGAACTGGGCCGGCGCATCGGCGAAGCGCTCGCCACGCTCGGCGAGGACCAGCGCATGGTGTTCGTGCTGCGTGAGTACGAGAGTCTCGACTACGCCGAGATCGCCGCGATCACCGGCGTCAACGAGGGCACCGTGAAGTCGCGGCTGTTCCGCGCCAAGGAAGCGCTGCGCACGCAACTGGCCCCTTACCTGCAGGCGGGAGCGTGACCATGTCGCCGAACGACCAACTGTCGCCGAACGACCACCCCGACGATCCGCTGCAGCGCCCGTTCCCGAGCGAAGCGGAATGGCTCGCGCTGCCGCTGCCGCCGGCGCACGAACTCCCCCACGACGCGGCCGCGTTCACGCAGCGGACCCTGCAAGCGCTGCGCGACGAAGCGGCGCTGGACCGCGACCTCGCGGCCATCGATCGGGACCTGCCGCAGATGCTGCTGCACAGCCACGCGGCACCGGCCCCTTCGAAGCATTTCTTGCAGGGCACGCTGGCCGCGATCCGCGATGACCGGCGGGCCCGCTGGCAGCAACTGCTGGCGCGGCACGTCGCCCCGGAGCCATCGCCGCAGTTCGTCGCCCGCACGCTGGCGGCCCTGAGCGCACCGCGCGACGCCGCCGGCGCACCGGCCTCCGGGCCCGGCGCCCTGTTGCGCGGCGGCGGTGCCGCACGCCGTTGGCAAGTGTGGCCGCTGCTGGCCGCCGCGGTGATCGCCGTGGTCTGGTTCGGCTTCGCCCGCCCGGAACGCGCCCCGCTCGAAGCGCGGCTCGCGCTCGCCTCACCGGCCGCGTTCGCGCACCAGCTGGTCGCCTCGCCGCTGCCGTCGGTGCTCGCCGCGCGCAGCCGCGCCAACGAAGCCGACGGGCTCGTCGTCGCCAGCGCCGACGGCCTGTGGCTGCAACTCGGAGGACGCCACTGATGCGCGCCACCGGCAGCAACACCGCGCAGGCGTGGCTGCGCCAGCTCGGCTCGGGCCTCGTGTCGTGGCTGTGCTGCAGCTCCGGCCTCGCCGCCCAGGCGAGCCCCATGGCGGCCCCCGTATCGGTGCCGCGCGAACGCATCGACACCGTGCTGCGCGAACTCGACCAACGGTTCGCGCGCGGCGACGTCAGCGGCTACCTGGAGGTCTTCGCGCCCGACCACCCCGGCACCCACGCGATGTTGCGCATGCGGCTGCAGCGGCTGGTCGCCGCGACCCCGCAGCGACAGCGCACGTCGACCATCCTGACCGAACCCCGCGAGATCGGCCCGCGCACGGTGGTGCGCGTGCGCCACGACGTCGAGCTGCTGCAACCAGGCGCCGCCGGGCCGGGGGCAGCGTTCACCCAACACGTGTTCACCGAACACGCGCTGCTCGCGTTCACCACCGCCGCCGATGGCGCCATGGTGCCGACGTTCTGCATCGACATGCCGGTCGAGAGCCAGCGCAACCCGGATCCGGCGCGGCCGCTGCGCTGCCCGCCCTGCAACTACCAGATCGGCGGCGTGGCCGGTTGGCTGTGCGTGCCGATGCGCGGCGAGCAGGCCAACGCGCTCGAAGGCGCGTCGCTGTTCCTGCTCGGCACCGACCTCGCGTGCGACGTCACCGTCGAGATCGAGCCCGAGCCGCGGCGCGCCGCCGTGGTCGCGACCGAACTCGGTGCGGCGCTGGCGTCGATGGAACCCGGCGCACGTCCCGGCAAGGCGGAACCGTGGCTGCCGCCCGCCCACGCCGATCGCCAGGGCGGCCTCGACGGCGCCCGCCTCGAGATCGAACTGCCCGACGACTTCCCGCAGGCCGGCGGCGGCCGCGCGCGCTTCCACGTGACGACGTTCGGCGGCCTGCAACACCTGCTGTTGCTGCGCGGCAGTGCCGCGGCGCTGCGCACGCACAGCGACAGCGTGCGCGAACTGCTCGCCAGCTACCGCGTGCTGCAGTTCGACGGCAACGTCGCGCAGGCCGCCAGCGACGCGATCGAACACCACACCGGCGGCGTCTGCCAAGGCGCCACCTACCGCAACGAACGCTTCCACGTCGTGCTCGAAGGCCCGACCGGCTGGAAGCTGCAGCAGCGCACCGGCGGCCCGGTGTTCCGCGTCGTGTGGTCGAGTCCGGCCGGCAGCCGCCTGTGGTTGACCGCGCACCGGGTACCGGCCGGCATGCCGCAGTGGACGACCGCCAGCGCCGACCGCTGGCTCGAACAGCTGTGCCAGCAACAGGGCCTGGCCTGGCCTGGGGCAACGAACGAAGCTGGCTGGACGCCGATGGTCGAATGCGGCGGCAACACCCGCACGCTGTCGCTGCAGCCGCCGGCCAGCACCGGCAAGCCGCCGCGATCGCTGCGCGCCATGTGCTTCGACGACCTGCTGTTGGTCGCCGACGGGTTCAGCGCCGATGCCACCGAAGCCGCGGAACTGGCCGCGGCGATCAGGTCGCTGCGGCGCGATCCGTAGCGAGCCGGCGCAACCACGCCTGCGCCAACGTCAGCGCGGCGGCCGGCGCGTGGCGGAAGAACAGCGACGGCTCGACCAGTTCGAGTTCGGTCAGCACGCACTGGCCATCGTCGCGCCACAGGAAGTCGGCGCGGCCGTACAGCAGCGGCCGCCCATCGGCCGCCGGGCACGGCCCTCCCGCGCGCTGCACGACGGCCATCGCGGTCTCGGCGAGCTGCCGTTCGGCCGGCGTCGGCAGGTAGGTTTCGTCGCGCGCCCCGAAGTCGTCCTGCACGCGATAGTCGCCGGCGACCGGGATCTTGCGCACGCAGTGCGTGATGGCGCCGTCGACGAAGATCGCCGACCACTCGCCGCGCGTCAGCACCGCCGGCAGGAACGGCTGCAGCATCAGGTCCTCGGCCGGCAGCAACCGGTCGACGTGGGCCTGCGCCACAGCACAGCCGGCTGGCGTCACCGGGAAGCGCAGCGTCTCGCGCGCGGTGGCGCCGACGCACGGCTTCAGGAAGCCCTCGCGCAGGCCCATGCGTGCGGCCAGCGCCGCGACGTCGACGCGCTGGCCGCGGTCGAGCCACGTGGTCGCGGCGATCGGCACGCCGGCCGCGGCGAGGGCCCGCAGGTAGTGCTTGTGGGTGTTCCAGCGCACGATCGCCGCCGGGTTGTCGAGTCGGGTCAGGCCCGCGACCCGTTCGCTCCACTGCAGGAACGCCGGCAGCTTGTCCTGGTAGTCCCAGGTCGTGCGCACCAGGACCGCCCGATACCGCCGCCAGTCCACGCGCGGGTCGTCCCAGACCGGCTGCTCGAACGCGATGCCGAGTCCGGCCAGCGCCCCGTGCAGGTGACGGTCGTCCACTTCCCACGCAGGCAGCTCCGAACGGGTGGCAAGGGCCAGCAACATCGGCACAGCATTGCCGGGCGAGTGGACGCGGGCAATGCGAGGCCGTGGCGCTCGGTGCGCAGCGACGTAGACTGCCGCGCCTCGTGAAGCTCCCCGAAGGCATGCAGGCGCTGTTCCAAGGCAAGGCGGATGCACTGCGCGAGATCGCGCAGGTGCTCGACGCCGCCGAGATCCGACATCTGACCATTCCGGTACCCGGCGGCTGGGAGCCGCGCGCCTGGCTCGCGGTCGCGAGCACCGATGCACAGCGCGCGATCGCAGCCCACCAGCGGCACCTCGACGAGATCATCACGCGGCAGGGCCTGCCGGTGCGCGACATCGTCGCCGACTTCAACGCCGAGGAGACGCAGTGCCCGGCTTGCCTCGCGAAGTGGAAGACCGCCGGCACCACCCGCTGCCCCGACTGCGGGCTGAAGTTCGGGTGACCCGGTGCGTTCCCTCCCGTTCCTCGGCGCGCTGCTGCTGCTGACGCTTCCCGGCACGGCGCAGGCACTGCAGTGGAACGTGCCCCCGCGCGGCGCGCAGGTGTACCAGCGCACCACCGAGCGCTTCGAGGTGTCGCCCCCACCGTCGAAGCTGAAGGCCGACTGGATCGTGCAAGGCGGCGACGGTGCCACGCCGCAGCAGTGGCGCTACTTCGCGTGCCCGCGCACCGCGGTGCCGACGGGCTTCGAACTGGCGACGTTCGACGACAGCCGCTGGTTGCTCGGCGCCGGCGAGTTCGGCCCCGACGTCGGCAAGAACCCCGGCCAGCGCACCGAATGGCGCAACGACGAGATGTGCCTGCGCGCGCTCGTCGACCTGCCGAAGAAGCCGAAGGCGCTGTGGTTCCTGCTCGACCACGACGACGGCGTGCGGGTGTGGCTGAACGGCAAGCTGCTGGTCGCCGACGACGGCTACGGCCAGGGCCGCTCCTACATCGTCACCGGCGCGCCGCTGGAGGCCTGGCAGAAGGGCAACAACGTGCTGGCCGTGCGCTGCACCAACACCGGCGGCTACCAGTGCCTCGACGTGCGCATGGCCGCGTTCACGACGCTGCCGGCCAACGCCCGCACGCCCGACGACCTGCAGAAGCAGCTGCGCGAAGAACGCGAACTGGCCGACCGCGTGCGGCGCGACCTGTTCGGCGACTTCCGTCCGCCGGCGCTGCTGCTGCACGGCGACCTCACCGCCGACGGCCAGGGCATCAAGCAGCCGCCCGCCGACCTGCGCGAGCTAGCGTGGTGGATCGCGATGGACCTGCGCTGTGGCGCGCTCGGCGGGGCGGTGCAGGCGGACCTCGCGCGCGTCTACCGCTTCGGCGACCTGCAGGTGCGCGGCAAGGCCAGTGCGATCGATGCCGAAGGTTGGCAGACGATCGACGTGACGGTGAAGAACACGCCCGAGCCGGCGCTGCGCGGCGACAGCAAGCGCTGGGTCGAACGCTTCGTGCGGCCGCAGTGCCCGTACGGCTTCGACGGCCAGGTGACGGTGCGGCGCCAGCTCGTCGTCGCCGACGGCAAGGCCCGCATCGCCGCCGCCGACACGGTGCTGACCGGCCGCATCGTGCGCGGCAAGGACTGGAAGGAGACCGCCGCGCGCATCGAACAGCGCGAGCACTGGCAGTGGACCGCCACGCGCCACAACCAGGACGCCGAGTTCCGCGCGATGGTCACCGCGGCGCTGCAGCGCGGCACCGCGCGCCTGCGCGAACAACTGAAGGACGTCGGCGCCGGCGACCTCGGCCCGCAGGGCGACGACGCCGGCAACAGCTACCACAGCGGCCGCCTCGCGATCGGCATCTTGGCGCTGCTGAAGGGCGGCGTGCCGAAGGACGACGAAGTCGTGCAGCGCGGCATCGCGGCGCTGCGGCAGCGCAAGTTCATCGACACCTACTCGCTGGCGTTGGCGATGATGGTGATCGAGACGCTGTACACCCCGGCCAACGAAACACGCGACCTGCGCTCGGGCACGATCGATCGCCCGCAGAAGCGGAAAGCCTCGCCCGAGGACCTGGCGCTGCTGCAGCGCTGGGCCGACCAGCTGCTGAAGAACATCGACACCCGCGTCGATCCCGCGTTCCTGCTGCGCTTCAACTACACCGCCGGCGATCGCTTCGACAACAGCGTCAACCAGTACGGCCTGCTGGGGCTCTACTCGGCCCACCTGTGCGGCATCGACATCAAGCCGATCGTGTGGGAAGCGGCAGCGAACCACCTGCTCGGTTGCCAGGCCGAAGGTGGCCAGAAGCTCGACCTCGACCTCGTCGACTACCGCACCCACGCCCGCCGCCAGGCTTCGCCGGACGAACCGTTCACCGTCTCGCGCGCCCCGCGCTACGCCAACGGCTGGAGCTACCACGAATCGAAGAGCGACGGCGACGTGGTGCCGAGCTACGGCAGCATGACCTGCGCCGGCATCACCGGCCTCGCCATCTGCCAGGCGGCGCTGCAGGACCACCCCCAAAAGCGCGGCAAGCTGCAGGGTGACGCGACGCGCGCCCGCAGCGACGGCTTCGCCTGGCTCGCGCAGAACCTGACCGCGCGCTACCACCCCGGCGAACTCGCCCACCAGCAGCAGTGGTTCTACTACTACCTGTACGGCCTCGAACGCGCGGCGCTGCTGTCGGGCATCGCGTTGATCCAGGACCGCGACTGGTACTTCGAGGGCGCGATGGTGCTCGTGATGAGCCAGCAGGAGGACGGCAACTGGCCCGGCGAACTGCACTGGGACCGCATCGTCGAACGGAACGCCATGGCGATCCTGTTCCTGAAGCAGAGCACCGCCCCGGTGCTGACCGGCAAATGAAGTCCCTCGCCGACACGCTGCTCGTCGCCACCGTGCTGCTCGGCAGCGCCTGCCGCAGCACGCCTGCCGGCCCGGCCTGGCTCGACCTGTTCGACGGCCGATCGCTGGCGGGCTTCGCCACCACCGACTTCGGCGGCCAGGGCGAAGTCGCCGCGCGCGACGGCCGCCTGCACCTCGGCATCGGCAATCCGCTGACGGGCGTCACGTGGACCGGTGCGGTGCCACACGGCGACTACGAACTGGAAGTGGTCGGCCGCCGCGACGACGGCGGCGACTTCTGGTGCGGGCTGACGTTCCCGGTCGGCGACAGCCACCTGACGCTGGTGCTCGGCGGTTGGGGCGGCAGCCTGTGCGGCCTGTCGAGCCTCGATGGCAACGACGCCGCGCACAACAGCACGCGCGTGCTGCGCGCGTTCGAGAACGGCCGCGACTACGCGGTCCGACTCACCGTGACGCCCACCCGCATCGACGTGCACGTCGACGGCGAACCCCTGCTGGCAGCGGACCTGCGCGGCCACACGCTCGGGCTGCGGCCGGAGGTGCAGCTGAGCCGCCCGCTGGGCCTTTGCTCGTTCGCATCGGCCGCTTCGTTCGGGTCGCTGCGCTGGCGGCCGCTGGCCAGGAACTGACCTGCCGGCGCGCGCGAGGCCAGCGTGTCGTGCCGACCGCATCCGCGCGTTACACGACCAAGACGCGGTTCGTCCCGTTTCCCCACCGGCAGGCACTCCCTGCATGGGGTTTGCTTCGCTACTCTACGCCGCTCGTCCTGCCCACCAGATCCACCATGACCAGAACGCTTTTCCTCCTGGCTGTCGCGACCACCGTCGCCGGCGCCGACCTCCTGGCCCAATCGAACTCGCGCGGCCCTGGCTACAACGCCGCCCTGACCAACATCAGCAGCGCCCGCTCCTGGGGTCGCCGCGGTGCGGCCTACCCCGGTGGTGAAGTCGGTGTGTCGTTCCAGAACGACCTGTGCAACCCCGGCTCGATGAACATCGAGTGGCGCGCGCCGATGCTGCCCGACCACCCGAAGTTCAGCTTCCTGGTCACCCGCCTGGTCGGTGACCGCATGGTCCAGATCAGCAACTGGTCGTACAACAAGCACGCGTTCCTCTCGCTGAACAACAGCGGCAACTGCGGCGGCGCACCCTCGACCTGCCAGCAGCCGCCGGCCGGTGGGCAGCAGATGGGGCCGAACTGCACGGACGTCTACGCCAACAGCAACAACGGCGACCGCACCTACCTGGCGCCGCCCAGCGAGATGAACCCATGGCTCGGCAGCTGGAACCCGGTCGGCAGCTACTTCGACATCGGTGACCCGGTCCAGGCCAGCTACCCGCTGCCGGCGGACGGTGTGCGCAGCCTCAGCACGTTTGGCTTCGACGCGGTGAAGAACCGCGTGACGATCAAGGAAGCGGACCTGCAGGGCACGACTGCCGGCAACCTGTTCTTCCAGATCCAGGTGATCTGCGAGGGTGAGCCCGCGACCAACCGCAACAACAACGTCATGAACCGGCCGTTCAACCTGACGTGGAGCGGCACCGCCTGGAGCGCAACGACGCCGACGGCGACGCCGGCCGCACAGGGCACCCTGCTGGACCGCTGGCCCGGCGCCACGAGCAGCACCGCCGGCAACGGCAACGACGACGGCCGCTTCACGGTCGCGGTCAAGGTCACCGGCCCGACCAACGGCCTGTGGCACTACGAGTACGCGGTGCTGAACCTCGACAACAACCGCGGCGGCGCGTCCTTCCGCCTGCCGATCTGCGCCAACGCCCGCGTGCAGAACATCGGCTTCCGCGACATCGACACCAACACGCTGAACGACTGGACCGGCAGCTACACCGGCAGCGAAGTCGCGTGGACCGCGCCGGTCAGCAACCCGCAGAACTGGAACCAGCTGTTCAACTTCTGGTTCGACAGCGACATCGCGCCGGTCGCCGGCAACGCCACGATCGACGCCGCCCGCGTCGGCCCCGGTGCGCTGAACTTCACGGTGCCGACCACGGTGCCCGGCCTGCAGAACTCGGTCTACCTCGGCGATGGCTGCGGCACGCCGTCGGCCAACCTGTTCGCCAACGGCCTCGCCAGCGCCGGCAATGCCGCCTTCGCGCTGAACCTCACCAGCGCGGCCAACACGCCGGTCATGCTGGTGTTCAGCACCACGGCCGGCAACACCAACCTCGCGCCGGGCTGCAACGCCTTCATCGACCTGCAGAACTACTCGGTGGTCGATCTCTACCTGACCAACGGTTCGGGCCTGGCGACGGTCCCGGCGCCGATCGCGCCCGGCACCCTGCCGCTGGACCTGACCTTCCAGGCAGCGACGTTCATCGCCGCCCCGCCGGTGCTGAACCTGTTCGGCCTCAGCAACGGCCTGACCGTGCGCGTCGCCGCGACCGGCTGCCAGTGAGCTGACTGCCCGCCGCCAGCTGCGGTGGTGACCAACGCCCTGCCGACCACGCGGTCGGCAGGGCGTGTTCGTTTGCACCGGGCCTCAGGGCCGCCGCAGCAGGTTGCGGCGCTGCTTCGCGCGCTCCATCGCCTGCTGCGCCGCGGTCGGCGCACTCTTGCCGACCTGCAGGTGCTTCGCCAAGGCCCGCACCGTCGTGAAGCGGAACAGGTCGGTGACCTGCAGCTCGACGCCGAGCTGCTGGCAGATCTCACGGTGCACCCGCACCGCCAGGATGCTGTGGCCGCCGCTGTCGAAGAAGTTGTCCTCGACGCCGACCTCGTCGGTGCCGAGCGCGTGCTTCCAGATGCCGAGGATCGTGTCCTCGGTGGCATCCTGCGCCTGCGCGACGGTGCGCTTGCCTGCCGCCCCACCGGCCGCGTTCGGCGCCGGCAGCGCCTTGCGGTCGACCTTCAGGTTCGGCGTGCGCGGCAACTCCGCCAGCGCGACGAAGTGCGACGGCACCATGAACTCGGGCAGCGACGCGCGCAGGTGCGCACGCAGGTCGTCGGCCTTCGGCGCCGGCGTGCGCGCGACGTAGTAGGCGACCAGCGCGGCCTCGGGGCCGTCGGTGCGCGCGACGACGACGTTCTCGCGCACGCCCGCGTGCTGGCCGAGCGCTGCCTCGATCTCGCCGAGTTCGATGCGGTAGCCGCGGACCTTGACCTGGTGGTCCTTGCGGCCGAGGTACTCGAGCACGCCATCGGCGCGCCAACGCACCAGGTCGCCGGTGCCGTACATCGTGCCGCCGCCGGGGAACGGATCGGGCCGGAAGCGTTCCGCGGTCAACTCCGGCCGGCGGAAGTAGCCGGCCGTGACGCCGGCCCCACCGATCCACAGCTCGCCGGCGCTGCCCGCCGGCACCACCTGCAGGTTGTTGTCGAGCACGTAGACGCGTTGGTTGGCGAGCGGCCTGCCGATCGGCACCGGCTCGCTGGCGTCGACGCGCATCGTCGTCGACCACACCGTCGTCTCGGTCGGTCCGTAGACGTCGTGCAGCGCGCCCACCAGTCCGCGCAGCTCGCGCGCCAACGGCCCGGCCAGCGCTTCGCCGCCGACCAGCATGTGCCGCACGTTGCGCAGTGCCGGTGCGGTGGTCGGATCGACCAGCAGCATCGCCGCCATCGACGGCGTGCACTGGAAGTGCGTGACGCCGTGCTGCTGCAGCAGCGCGGGAATGGTCTCGCCGGCCGCCGGCTTCCCGCTGTCGCTCGCCGCCGCCTGCGCCGCCGCGGTGTCGACGTCGCAGCGACGCTTGACCTCGAGCAGCTTCGGCAGGCTCTTCAGCACCAGGTCGGTCGGCACGCCGAAGTCGCACAGGCAGGCGATCTCGTCGACCTGCATGGCGCGCAGGCGATCGACGATCTGCACGCACTGGTCGACGGTGCCGAACAAGCCGCTCGTGCGGTAGTAGCGCTCGAACGAGAACTCGAGCAGCGCTTCGAAGTCGGCCGGTGTCAACCCGCCGTTCAGCAGCGCATCCATCTCGCCGGGCTTGTCGACGCGCTGCTTGAAGGCCGGGAACGACCACGCCGCCTGCTTCACCAGGTCGAGGCTGCTGCGCAGGTAGCCCTTCATCGGCTCGCGCACGATCTGCCGCACGCCCTCCTCGTCGTCGCCGACGAACGTGTGCAGCATCAGCGTGACCTTGCCTTCACCCGGATGCCCGGCCTTGCGCCAGGCCTCGCGGTACAGCGCCAGCTTCTGCGTCAGCTCCTCGAGGCTCTGGCCGAGCAGGTGCGTCAGCACGCGGAAGCCCTGCTCGCCCGCCATCCGGTAGGTCTCCGGGTTGCCGGCGACGGTGACCCACGACGGCAGCTCCTTCTGCACCGGCCGCGGCAGCGTGCGGATGGGAATCGGCTTGCCGTCGTGGCCCGGGAACTCGACCGCCTCGCCGCGCCACAGCGCGTGCACCTGGCGGATCGCGCGGAACATGCCGTCCTTGCGGTCGGCGAAGTTCTCGGGCTTCAGCACGAAGTCGCGCGCATGCCAGCCGGCCGCGAACGCGATGCCGACGCGGCCCTTCGACAGGTTGTCGACCAGCGCCCAGTCCTCGGCGACGCGGATCGGATGATGCAGAGTCACCACGCACGAGCCGGCGCGGATCTGCACGCGCTTGGTCATCGCCGCGATCGCCGCACTGGCGACGGCCGGGTTCGGATAGAGGCCGCCGAACGCATGGAAGTGGCGCTCCGGCGTCCACACCGCTTCGAAGCCGTGGTCGTCGGCGAAGCGCGCGCCTTCGGTGAGCAGGCGGTACTTGTCCTCGCTGTGCTCGCCCTCGTCGCTGGCGAAGTAGAACAGGCTGAACGACACCGGCCGCGCCTGCACCGCCGGAGCAACGGCGGCGGCGGTGGTGACCGACTCGCCCGCGTGCACGACGACGGTGAAGCCGCGGCACAGCGTCCACAGCAGTTCGAGCACCGAGATGTCGAACGACAGGCTGGTGACCGCCAGCCAAGTGCCGGGCTCGGTGCCCAGCACGCGATCCATGCCGGCGAAGAAGTTGGTGACGTTGCGATGCCGCACCATCACGCCCTTCGGCCGGCCGGTCGAACCCGACGTGTAGATCAGGTAGGCGATGTGCTCGCCGGTGCAGGGATCGTCGAGCAGCACTTCGGCATCGGCGATCGGCGCCGCATCGGCGTCGAGGTCGACGCGCGGGCACGCCGCGGTCGGTGCGTTGCCGACGCTGGTGCGATCGACGACCAGCGCCGCCAGTTCCGCGTCGCCCGCCATGAACTGCAGCCGTTCGCGCGGATAGCTCGGGTCGAGCGGCACGTAGCCCGCACCGCAGCGCAGCGTCGCCAGCACGGCCACCACCATGCCGAACCCGCGTTGCACGCAGATGCCGACGCGATCCCCGGCCCCGACGCCGCGGCCGCGCAGCCAGCCGGCGAGGCGCTGCACGCGCTGGTTCAGTTCGCGGTAGGTCATCGCCGCCCCGCGGCAACGCAACGCCACGTGGTCCGGTCGCTGCTGCGCCATCGCGACGAACTGCCGGTGCACGCAGGCCTCGGCCGGGGCCGGGGCCGCACTGTCGTTCCACTGCTGCAGCTGCTGCGCCAGTTCGGCGGCCGACAGGATCGGCACGCCGGCCAACGGCTGCTTGCCGGCCGCGGCACAGGCGCGCGCGAAGACCTGCAGCCGCGCGACCATCGCGGCGGCGCGCTCGCGACCCAGCGCACGGGCATCGAAGCGCACCCGCAGGCGACCCTGCGCATCGACCGCGAACTCGAGTGCGCCGGCGGCGATCGGCCGCTCCGGCGCCAGCAGCGCCAGCTGCACGGCCGGCTCGAGCGCCACGTTCGCCGGCAGCACGTCGCTGCGGCGCACGACCAGTTCCTTCAGCACCGGCCCACGCTGCGCGTGCGCCGCCAGGGTCGCACGCACCGCGGCCAGCACATCGTCGACGGCCAGCTGCGGTTCGCACCGGAAGGCCAGCGGCGGGGCCGCCACCACCAGCTCGCGCGCCACGTCCGGCACCGCCGCCGTGCGCACGCCGAGATCGAACGTCGCCACCGCAGTGGTGCGCGCCAGGAACGCGACGCACAGCGCCGCCGTCGCCGTCGGCTCCAGCGAAGCACCGAGATCGACCGGCAGTTCCGCCGGCTCGGCCTGCGCCTCGCCCGGCCCACCATCCGGCACCGGCAGCGGCTGCTGGCTGCGCAGCGCGTCGGCATGCTGGTCCTCGTGCACGGCCGCCGCCGCACCGATCGCCGTCAGCTGCGCACGCGCCGCCGCGTCGAACCGGGGCATCGTCGCGCCGACCACGACGCCGTAGCGCTGCAGCGCGGCGGCGGTCACCGGCAGGCCGCGCAGGCAGCGCAGGCGCGACAACCGCACCTCACCATCAGCGCAGGCGATCTGCACGACCTCGTCGGCGACGAACGACACCGTGCCAGCGGCAGAGCCGCTGCCGGGCAGGCGTTCCACCGCACCGGGCGCGAACACGCCATGCGGGGCCAGTACCTTGGCGATCGCGACCGGGTTGCGGTAGCCGCCGTGGTCGAACGCGCGCACCAGCCGCGAGACGGTCTCCGTCGAAGCCGTGAAGTCGAGCACCGCCAGCGCTTCCGGCCGAGCCTTGCGGCCGAAGAACGTGCGCCGCGTCAGGTCCTGCGCGCGCGGCTGCACCGTGCCATTCGCCAACTGGTCGGCGAGTTCCGCGAACGACTCCTGGCCATGTTGGAAGCAGCGCGCGTTCAGCGTGAATGCGGTGTCGTCGCGCTCGATCGGGAACGGGCGCTGCAGCAGGATCGCGCCGGTGTCGGCCTTCGGCTCCACCACGTGCCACGTCACCGCGTGTTCGCTCTCGCCGTGCAGCAGCGCCCAGCAGGTCGCGTTCAGGCCGGCGTAGCGCGGCAACGGACCGTCGTGGAAGTTGATCGTCGAATGCTTCGCCATCTGCAGCACCGCGGGCGACAGCAGGCGCAACCACGTGATCGCGAACAGATGGTCGAACGCTTCGGCAGCGAGTGCCGCAGCGAAGTCGCTGTTGCCATCGAGGCAACGCAGCCCCTGTTCGGCGCAGTGCCGGCGGACCTTGTCGGTGTCGGTGACGACGGCGACGACGCGGTGGCCGCGTTCGCGCCAGAGTTCGAGGCACTGCAGCAGCAGCGTGTCCGAGCCGACGAAGACGGCGGCGAGTGATTGCGGCATGTTCCCAGGGAATCGGAGCTGACGGAGACCGGTCTTGATAAGGCCATGGGCCCAGGGGCACCAGTCGACGGGCGGCGTAGTGCGCCGTCGCACGAGGTCGATGCCACCGCGACCAGCCAGGCGCGGGCCCATGCCGTGCACCGTAGAGTAGCCGCGTGAAAATCCGGCTGATGTTGGCCTTCGGCGCGCTCGCGGCGATGCCGTTGGCATGGTTCCTGGCGGGCAAGCTGCACCGCTTCGCCTACTGGATCGGGCGCAAGACCGACGCGCAGGTCGCAGCACTGGCCCGCGATGGCTGGAGCGTCGAGCGGCTCGAGGTCGAGCCCGGCGTGAAGCTGGTCGGGCTGGTGCGTGCCCCGCGCCGCCCGGATGCACCGTGGATCCTGTTCGCACCGGGCAACAGCTCGGCGCAGCTGGATGGCTTCCAGCACGAACTCGACCAGCTGCTGCAGGGCCAGGACCACGGCGTCGCGTTCTTCGCCTACCGCGGTTTCGACGCTTCCGATGGCACGCCGACGCCGGCGGCGCTCGGCGCGGACCTCGAGCGGCAGTGGCGCTGGTTGCGCGAACGGGGCGTCGCAGCCGAACAGATCGAGATCTGGGGCTACTCGCTCGGCACGGTGCTGGCGGCCAACCTCGCGGTCGCGGTGCGGAAGCACAACGAAACGCCGCGCCGCGTCGTGCTGCTGGCCGCCGCCGAACACATCCCGGTGATGCGCGCCGGCTGTTGCGGCCGCTTCCTGCCCGATGACGTGTTCGCCATCGACGAGCGCTTCCGCGACATCCCGACCGTGCTCGTGCACGGCGCCGAGGACGATGCACTGCCGATCGCCGGAGCCCGCGCGCTGCAGGCCCGCTGCGGCACCAGCGCGACGCTGCACGAACTGCCCGGCCGCGGCCACGTCGACCTGTGGGCCGACGCACGCCGGATCCTGTTCACTGCACGGTGAACGACACCGCCGGCAGTTGCCGCTGCGCTTCGCGGGCCGAGCGTGTGTCCTTGCCGTCCTTGGGCTTTGGCGCGAGGCCCGGCGTCAGTTCCCACTGCACTTCGACCTTGCTGCCGCTCGGCATCGGCTCGAGCGGCACGAACGCGACGCAGCCCGCGGCGTGGTCGCCTTCCTCGGCCTTGCCGTCGTAGACGACCAGCACGCCTTCGCGTGCGAGGTTGCCGACGAAGGCCCGGCAACGCAGCTGCGCGAGTTCGCCGGGTTCGATGTTGCGCGCGAAGTGCAGCGTGATCGCCGAGCCCACGGTGTCGGTCGCGGTCTTGCCCGCCGCCACCAGCGCCGCGGTCGCGCGCGGTCCGAGCTCGCCGACCACCACGCTGCCGGGCACCGCCGGCTGGCCGTGGCCGGGCCAGTGCCACGGCAGGCCCGCCTTCGCCGGTTGCGGCGGCATCGCGAGGTCGAGCACCCACGCGGTGCCGCCGAGCGGAGCGCCGAGCAGGTCGCGGCCCGGATGCAGCAGCGCATCGCGCCACACCGGCCGCTGCAGCCAGCCCGCCACCGCC
>CAMAUH010000020.1 GCA_945861365.1 Candidatus Kuenenia stuttgartensis | reverse complement strand
TGGGAACGGCGGCGACAAGCCGCCGGCGTGGGCCAGCAACGTCGAGAGCTGGGTGCGCGACAAGGTCGCCAACAACGACGTCGACGCGCTGCTGGCCTACCGCGACAAGGCGCCGGACCTGAAGCTCGCGCATCCGACCGACGACCACTTCGTGCCGCTGCTGGTGGCGCTCGGTGCGGGAACGGGCGCGAAGGTCACGTTCCCGATCGAGGGGTGGGAGTTCGGCTCGCTGAGTCGCTGCGCGGTGCGCTTCGGCTGACGCAGGCAGGGCCTTGGCATCGGGCCGCAGCAGCCGACGACCAGCCGGCCGCGCGTTCGCGCCGAAACGGCCCCCATGGACATCGACGCGATCAGCAGCGCCAGCGCCGCAGCGACCCAGAGCTCCCAGAGCATCGCGGTCCTGAAGATGGCGATGAACGCCGAGAAGGCGGCCGGCAAAGCCGCGCTGCAGCTGATCCAGACGGCGACGCCACAGGGTCAGGAGCCCGGCAAGGGCGGCGCAGTCGACGTCACCGTCTGACGCGCCGCGACGCCGCCGCGAGCGCACTTCGGCTGCGTGCCCTCAGCGGCCGATAGCGCCGAGGCATGCACGCCACGCTCCTCCGGGCCACCTTGTTCTCCACCATGTTGCTGGCCGCCTGCGCCGGCACCACCACGACGACGATCGACGACCAGTTCGCGCCGGCACCGATGGGCGAGTTCGCGCCGCCGAGCCCGGCCCCGGTCGTGTGCACGCTGACGCACGCGGTGCCCATCAAGCACACGTGGTTCGACGACGAGGGCAACGAGTGGGAAGCGCACCTGCACGTGCACTGCGAGTCGGACACCGCGCACGAGGAGCTCGCGCGCGCCTGCCTGCATGCGCACTGGCCGCAGGCCGTCGAGCGCTGCTGCGCAGTGCTGACCGCGGCGGGCAACGCTTCGACGGAGGAGATCCTCGACCACCTGAACGAGCACCTCGTGAAGGAACTGAACGCGACGCTGTTCCCGTGCGAGCTGCAGGACCCGGTCGGCAAGGTCACCGGCATCGAGTGGAAGTCGGTGACGATGCGCCGCCGTGGGCATGGCGTGCGGCATCAGATCGTGCAGCCGAAGAAGTGACGCGATTGGCGTCGAGGCGCACGCGGCCATTCGCATCGCTCGTCGGCAGGTAGCCGATCAGGTAGCCGTCCGGGCGCCGCAGCCATGCTGCCTTCGATCGCTCATCGACCGTCATGCTCCCACGGCGGCGCCGTGTCGCGGGATGACGCTAGGGCGAGGATCCGTACCCCTGCGGCAACGTGCTCGCGGCTTCGCCCGCGCCTGCACGCCAGATCTCAGCCTTGCTTCGGTTCGCTCTTCCGATGCTGGACGTCGAGCAGCAGCGTGCGCTCGGCACCCGCGACGGACCACACGCGATGCTGCAACGTGCCATCCTTCGCGAAGTCGATGCGCACGACCCGAGGAACGACCCGGTCGCCCTCGTAGCCCTGCAGGTCGAGTTGCAGCGCGCCGCCGTCGAGCACGGTCAGATCGCCCTCGTACACACCTCCCCGATTCGTCAGCGCGAGGCAGCGCACCGCGCCAGTTCCGGTGTGGTGGTAGACGTACGCATCGAGCAGATGCGTGGGTTCCCCGTCCTTGGTCGGCATGACCACACGCGCGTAGATCGCGTCGGCGAACGGAACCCACTCGAACGTCGACTGCACGTGCAGCGCAGCACCGGAAGCCCAGTTGCCCTTGGCCTCCCAGGTGCGGCCCAACAGCGGCTCGAGGACCTGCAGGCGCTCCGCGACCTTGATCGCTTCGCCAGCTGCGATCGGACGCACCGGGCTGAGCGACCTGGAGCGCACGAAATCCCACTCGGCCAAGGGCACCGGCCCGCGAGCGTCCACCGTCTCCAACAGCACTTCGTGGTACTTGTCGGAGCCATCGAAGACCCAACGCCGACTCAGGATCCGGCGACCGCCGACCTGGTGCAGGTCGAAGGCGGCGACCGCGGTCTCCGCATCGAGCTGGAACGTGCCTTCCGCCACGCCTCTGCGCACGGGCTCGATCCCGAGCAGACACACCTGCTTCTGGCCCGGGTGCCAATAGAAGGCCTGCACCTCCCGCCACGGTTCGCCGGCGTTCGCATTGAAGCCGTGGGTCATCACCCGCAACGAGTGCTTGCCCGGGCCCCAGTGCCACGTGTCGATCATGCTCGTCCCGGTCGCGATCACCATCCGCCACTCGCCAGACACCATGCGCGCGAAGTTGGCCATCGGGCCCTCGACCTTGGTGGGGCTGGCGGGCGCTGCCCCCTGCACCGGTTTGGCGCCCGGGTTCTCGCTCTGCGCGGCAGCACCGGTGAGCAGGGAGGCAAACAGCTGCAGCGCGAAGCAGGTAGGACGGAGTCGCATGGGTGGGGCTCAGAACGTCCCCGCCTGGGTGCTCCTCCGCCATTCCGTCGTTTTCGTGCTGACGACTCCAGGGCAATCACGTCCCGCCGCGGTTCCGCGGGTGGCGTCCACCCCTCCCTCACAGCAGCCGGCGCAGTGACGCGCCGCGCGCGTCACCAACCCTTCGCCCGCCGCAGTGACGTGACATGCGCGACATGGTGCGCACCGTGCCACGCGTACAACGCCACCAGATCGTCCAGCGTCATCGCCCCACGATCACTGTGCACACACGTGCGCGCGAACGCGGCGACCGGCAGTGACCGCAGGCAGTGCACCCAGCGATCGTGGATCGCCGCCACCAGCAGCAGCGACGAGCCGATCGGCGCGTTCGCGTCCGCCAGCTTGGCCCACTCGTTCTCGTCGTACGCCTTGATCGGCGGCGGCGTCTTCTCGGTGATCGTCAGCTTGTGCCGCACGTACGCGTTCACGTGGCTGTCGCCGATGTGGTGCACCACCTGGCGCAGCGACCAGCCGCCGTCGCGGTAGGGCGTGTCGAGCTGTGCCTGATCGAGGCCGCGAACGGCGTCGTAGAGCTGGTTGGGCAAGCCCGCGATCGAAGCGATCGCCGCAGCGCGCGCTTCGGGCTTCAGCGTGCCGGGGAGTTCGATCTTGCCGATCGGATAGCGCGGATCACTCATGGCTTCTTCTCCGGGGCGGCGTCGACGACGACCAGTTCGGCACCTTGCTCGACCTGACCGCCCTTGTTCGCCGCGACCTTGCGCACCGTGCCGGCGATGCCGGCGGTGAGCTTGTGCTCCATCTTCATCGCCGACACCACGACCAGCGTCTGGTCGGCGGCGACCGTGTCGCCCGCCTTGCACAGCACGTCGAGCACCGTGCCCGTCATCGGCGCGCGCACCGTGCCGTCGCTGCCGCCGCCACCGCCGCCGCGCCGCGCGGCCGGCGCCTCCAGCGTGTGCGTGTGGCCGTCGACGCGGACCATGTAGCCCTTCGCCAGCGGTGCGCCGTAGGCGACGAACGCGCGGTCGGCAGCTTCGCCGACGGACTGCAGCCGCAGTCCGCCATCGCCGAGCGCCTTGGCGTGGTAGTCGTGCACGGTGTCGCCGATGCGCACGCGCCAGTGTTCACCGTCGATGTGCTCGGCCGTGACGGCGACGGTCTTGCCGTCGCGAACGAACTCGCGGGTGATCTTCATCGCGCCCCCTCGAACAACCGGAACCCACCCAACGTCTGCCACACCGCGGTCGAGCCCGCCCCGTCGTCGCCGCCGCTGCTGCTCGCCGCCGCACCGCCGCCGTTCGGCTTCGTCAGCGCCTGGCACAGCACCGCCGCCGCCAGCGTGTAGTCGCCGGGGCCGCCCTTGCTGCCCGCCGCGAGCTCGGGCCGGTGCTTCAGCATGTCGGTCGAGATGTTCGCGGTGCGGAACGCTTCGTCGTCGACGACGCGGCGCAGGAAGTCGACGTTGGTCGGGATGCCGAGGTAGACCATCTCGCGCAG
This sequence comes from Candidatus Kuenenia stuttgartensis, assembly GCA_945861365.1. GTDB lineage: Bacteria > Planctomycetota > UBA1135 > UBA1135 > UBA2386 > UBA2386. The sequence goes on along the minus strand of CAMAUH010000020.1, from coordinate 14,497 downwards.
CGCCTGGCTCAGGCGCGCGCAGGCCGTCGCGCGATCGGGCGCGTGCACGACCAGCTTGGCCAGCATCGAGTCGTAGTACGGCGGCACTTCCCAGCCGGTGTAGACGCCGCTGTCGACGCGCACGCCGGGCCCTTCCGCTTCGCGCACGAGCCGCAGCAGGCCGGCGGCGGGGATGTAGCCGGTCTCCGGCGATTCGGCGCAGATGCGCGCTTCGATCGCGTGGCCGCGCGGCCGCAGGTCGCGGCCGGCGAGCAGCTGCTCGAGGCGGCCGCCCGCGGCGACGTGCACCTGCAGGTGCACGAGGTCGACGCCGGTGACCAGCTCGGTGACCGGGTGCTCGACCTGCAGCCGCGTGTTGACCTCGAGGAAGTAGAAGTTGCCCTTCGGATCGAGCAGGAACTCGGCGGTGCCGGCGTTGTCGTAGCCGACGCGCTTGGCGAGCGAGATCGCCGCCGCACCCATGCGCTGCCGCAGCGCCTCGTCGACGACCGCCGAAGGCGCCTCTTCGAGCACCTTCTGGTGGCGGCGCTGCACCGAGCACTCGCGTTCGTGCAGCGACACGACGTGGCCGTGGTGGTCGCCGATCAACTGGATCTCGATGTGGCGCGCCGGGAACACCGCGCGCTCGAGGATCATGCGATCGTCGCCGAACGACGCCTTCGCTTCGCGGCGGCCGGCGGCGAGCGCTTCGGCGAGGTCCTGTTCGCGCTCGACCATGCGCATGCCGCGGCCGCCGCCACCGGCACTGGCCTTCACCATCACCGGCATGCCGATCTGCTTGCCGAACTCGATCAGGCCGGCGTCACCGTTGTCCTGCTCGGTGCCCGGGATCACCGGCACGCCGGCAGCGATCGCCTCCTCGCGCGCGGCCTTCTTGCCGCCGAGCCGGTCCATCGCCTCCGGCTTCGGGCCGATGAACACGAGGCCCGCGTCGCGCACCGCGCGCGCGAAACCGCTGTTCTCGCTGAGGAAGCCGTAGCCGGGGTGGATCGCCTCGGCCCCGGAGCGCTTCGCGGCAGCGAGGATCTTCTGGATGTCCAGGTAGCTCTCGGCCGCGGTGTTGCCGCCGAGCGGCACCGCGTGGTCGGCGGCGAGCACGTGCGCGCAGCGCGTGTCGGCGTCGCTGTGCACGGCCACCGACTCGATGCCGAGTTCGCGCAGGCCGCGCGTGATGCGGACCGCGATCTCGCCTCGGTTGGCGATCAGCACGCGGCGGAAGGGTGGGTTCTTGGCCATCGGGCGCGGCAGGATAGCCAGCGGTTCGCGGTTGTCCCGAGGGCGATTTGTCCTTCCAGGAAGGAGAGAAGTGGTCGGTTTTCTCCTACCAGGAAGGATAAATGGCAGGAGCGCATCGGTCCGCGGCGGTCGGTCGCCAACTTCCCTCGACCTACCATCCGACGATGCCTCTGAGCGACCCGCAGCCACCCCGCGAACCCGAGATCGAAGCGCTCGGCCGCGCCGCCCACGGCTTCCTGTGGCTGCTGCGCCGCGTGTTCTGGATCGCGGGAGCGATCTTCGCCGGCTATGGCGCCGCCCGCTGCGGCAACGCGGAATGGACGTTCCACACCCCGTACACCAACACCGCGCAAGTGCACGGCTTCACGTGGCTGTGCGTCGGGCTCCCGCTGCTCGCGCGCTGTGACTGGCTGTTCGGCCGCACACGGTGGCTCGCACTCGCCATCGCCGCCGCGCTGTGGTTCGGCCCGGGCGTGATGCAGGACGACCACACCTTCGGCTTCATCCTGCGCATCTTCGCGACCGTGGTCGCCTACGCGACCCTGCTGGTGTGGCGAACGGTGTGGCGGCTCACCGAGCGCACCGACGCGCCGGCGAGCTGAACGCGTTCACGCCGCGCGCTTGCGCCGCAGCCACCACACCGCCGCGAGGCCGCTCGCCAGCAGCACGAACGTCGACGGCTCCGGCACCGGCCCGCTGCCGATCGGGCCCGCGGGCTCGCGACCGATCTCGGCGCCAGGATCGAGGCCAGCCGCGGCGTATTGCTCCGCGCGTTCGAGCACGACGGCGCCGACGCCGCCGGTGACGAGGCGGTAGCGACTCGCCAGCGAACGCGCCGGCCCCGGCAGGTCCGCGTAGGCCGCACTGCGCGCCTCGCGCGCGGCCCACAGCCGCGCCAGCTGGTCGCTGACCGCGATCGCTTCGGGCGGCGGCGCCGCCACGCGTTCGAACAGCCGCTGCTGTTCGCCGACCTCGCTGGCCGACGTCGCGCCGAAGCGCAAGGCATCGCCAAGCGCCATCGCCAGGTCCGGCACCACGCCACCGAGGCGCGGCACGTCGACGATGCGGCGGCGCAGCACCGGGTCCTCGCGCAACGTGTGCCGCCCGGGATGCAGCGCCAGCGCGGCGATCGCGACCCCCTCGGGCAACTCGGGCCGACCGACGCCGAGCGCTGCGGCGGACGCGCCGTGCAACCAGAACACGCGCTGGATGCCCCGTTCCTTGGCGACCTTCATCGCCGCATCGAGCGCCGGCCACGGATCGACGCCGCCGGTGAACGACTGGCGCTGCAGGCACTGCGTCAGCTCCGGCGAACCGACCGGCGCGTCGCAGCGCACCATCCCCTCGCCGTGGGCGAGGAACAGCGCGCACGGCGTGCCGTCGCCGATGGCACCCAGCAACCGCGCAGGTTCCGAAACCGCGGCCGCGACCGAGGCCGAGGCCTCGAGCACGACGACCACCGCATCTTCGCGCGCGGCCGGGAGACGCGGCTGCAGACGCTGCACCAGGAATCCATCCGCGTCCTTCGCGACCGCGACGACATCCCGATGCGGGAAGCGCAACGGCTGCAGCAGCCCGGCCTCGTCGATCTGTCGCTCCGCACCGCCGTCGATCACCAGCACGTGCGTCGGCTGCCGCTTCGCGCAGTTGTGCGAGACCACCTGCGGCAAGAACGCCAGCCCCTGCTCACCGCGCAGACACAGCGGCACCGTGTAGCCGATGCGCACCCGCATCGGCGGCCAGTCGCGGCCGAGCGGGAACATCAGCAGCCGCAAGCGGTGCGGCGCCACCTCCTGCAGCAGCACCGGATCGCGGTTCCGCTGCACGACCGCGTCGTAGGCCTTCTGCACCTGCTCGCCACCACCGAACGCGGCCGGCCGTTCGTGTCCGTCGATCCACGCCGACAACGAACTCGCGACAGCACCTGCCGGCAGACGCAGCTCGAAGTGTGCCTCACGCGACCACCGCGCATCCGACCGCAGCTCGATCTCGTGGTCGATGCGGACCAGCGCCGCCGACGGTTCGTGCTGCACCGTGAACCGGCTGTCGCGCCACTCGATCGCCTCGAAGCGACCATCGCCGCCACCATCCTCGGGGCCCCACATCGGATCGTTCCACGCGAAGCCGTGCGCCCGATGGAACGCCGCGCGAGCCCTGTCGGCCGTGATCGTCGGCCGGAACCGCAGCACGAACCAGAACGGCTGTCCGGTGCCGAGATGGGCGAAGGGGTCGCGGTTCCAGCGACCCATCCCGAGGTCCGTGTCGAGCACGTCACCGTTCTGCACACCGTTCCAGCAGATCGCCCGCTGCGCGGCCAGGTCGCCGCCGCGCAGACGCCCCGCGAGGCGCTCGCTCTCGGCGGCGTCGCCGCGCCGGCCCATCGCATCAGCCAGCGCACGCATGTCGGCGACGTCGCTGATTTGCTGCGCGGTGTCGCGGCCGATCAGCACCACGGGCAGCAGGAGACCCAGCGACACCCAGACCCGGCATTGCCATGGTGCACGGCCCGCGCTCCGCCAACAGGTCGACAGGTCCGCATACAGCCGGATCGTGCCCATCGCCGCGAAGTACGGCGCCGCGGCGAGGATGCCGAGACCCACGATCGCCATGATGATCATCATCGGCGCGGCGGGCAGTTCGACGAGGCTGTAGAGCAGCGTCATGCCCGCCACGAAGCCGACCAGCAACGCACGTGGCACCAGCAGGCTCGGCGTGCGGAAGTGGCCGAGGTGCAGCAGCAGGTTGAGCACCACCGCGCCGCCGACCGCGAGCGCGTGCCAAACGCTCGGGAACAGGGTCAGCACCGTGCTCAGCATGCCCAACAGCAGTTCGGACCCGAATCCGAGCAGCGGCAGCACGCCGAACACCAGCAGCGGCAGGACGCCGTTCGACCATTTCGGCCAGGGGCGAGGTTGCAGCACCACGCCCGGCGAGTCTTCACTTTGCATGGTAAAGTAGGTGAGCACGAGCCGCGTGAGTCCGCAACCCCCCGGGAGGCCCCGGCGGATTCGCGGACAGGGTTGCGGGGGCCGCAGGGGCCGCCGACCATCCGCGCCTCGCATGCCGCCACGCCACAGCACCGCCGCGATCCTGTTCCTCGCCGCCACCGCGATCGCGCAGTGCCCGCCCGGCGCCCCGATGCCGAGCGATCTGTCGATCGAGACGACGATGCCCGAGCCCGGCGCCGCGGCGACGCGTTGGGCGCTCGGCCGCGCCGCGCTGCAGGCGAACGACTTCGCGACCGCGCGCCAGCACCTGCTCGGCGCTCTCGAGTTCCATCCGGCGTCGACGGTGCTGCTGCTGGACCTCGCGCTCGCCTGCCGCGACGACAAGGACCTCGGGCCGCTGTGGAGCGAACGGTTGGTGCGCGCCGCCGGCGACGCGCAGGGCCGCGTGAAGTGGGACGCCGCCGCCAAGAAGCAGATGGCGACCGCCGCCGGTTTCGAAGCGACGCTGAAGGTTCCGCAGGAGCTCGCGCTGCTGCGCGCCGCGGCGATCGCCGAGGTCGCGCGCTTCGTCGACAAGAACAAGGCGGCGGCGAAGGGCAACGGCCAGCGCGCGGTGCTGGTGCGCTGGGCCAGCGAGCTGCTGCTCGACCTCGGCGTCGGCGCCCCGCAGGCCCTCGCCGCCGTCGCGCCGGCGGTGCAGAAGACGCAGAACGCGTTCCTGCCCGACCACGACCTGCTCGTCGCGGCACTGGCGCGCGTGATGGCGAAGAAGCCCGCGAAGGACGCCGCGCCGACCACCGGGACCGCCGGCGGTGACGACGCCGCGCGCATCGCCGACCAGCGCGTGCGCGCCGCGCGCATCCTCGTCGGCTTGCGTCGCCAGGGCAGCCAGAAGGACCTGCAGGGTCCCATCGCGCAGGACGTCGGCAAGGCCGCCGACGACGCGCAGCGCCTGCTCGACGAGCAGCTCGCGCAGAACGTGCAAGCCGGCAAGGTCTGGTCGATCGCCGAGCTCGAGGCGATGGCGCCGCCCGACGCCGAACGCTTCACGCAGCAGCATCGCCATTGGCACGCGCCGGGCATCGCGCTGTCGACCACCGGCCGCTACCGCATCGAGACGATCTGCGGCCACCAGACGCTGCTGGAGACCGCGAAGACCGTCGAGCTGCACCACGTGCGCCTCGTCGACCACTACGGCAGCGACCCGTTCAAGGACCGCCAGGGCTTCGTGCGCATCGTGCCCGAGGTCACCGACCTCGAGACCGAAGGCGCGCCGTTCTGGTGGGCCGGCGGTTTCCAGGCCGGCGATCGCACGACCATCATCTTCGCGTGGAGCGACATCGTGTCGCTGGGCCGCACGCTGACGCACGAACTGACGCACCGCTTCGACGGCGTGCTGAAGCCGTTCCTCGGCTCCTGGTACGGCGAAGGCCACGCGTCGTGGACCGGCGCGCACTACGGCCGCATGGCGGAGACGAAGTTCACCGAGAACTACCTCGATCGCGGCGGCCCCGCGCACACCTGGTACAAGGGCTACGGCGACCGCAACAAGTTCGAGCAGCTGCTGAAGGGCGAGATCGAGGAGTACCGCGACAACTACTTCGCCGGCTACTCGCTGTACGCGTTCCTGCGCGACTACCCGCACAAGGCCCCGCGCTATCGGGACGCGCTCGCCACCTACGAGAAGAACGCGCGCGGCGGCAGCAAGGACCCGGTCGGCTACTTCACGGCAACGTTCTGCGACGGCAAGAACGGGCGGCCCGCGAAGTTCGACGACCTGTTCACCGAGTGGCAGAAGTTCCTGCGGGACTGCTACGAGTTCGGCGACGAACGCACGCGCAACGACAAGAACGCATGGGTCGGCCAGTACGGCGGCCTGGCGCCGGAGGGCGCATCGATGGTGATGGACGAGCCGACGTGGTCGTGGGACCGCGTGCGCGCCGAGCCGTTCTACGGCCAGGGCCATGCCGCCGAGGCCACGCTGCTGCTGCACGAGGTCGGCGACGCGGAAGGCACCATCGCCGCCGGCGTATGGTCGACGAAGGTCGACGGCTGGCGCCGCGACACCAGCGAGGCGCTGCTCGCGGCGCTGCGTGCGCAGAAGGCGACCGACGCCGCCGCGGCGTTCGCGGCGACCGCCGCGCGCCACTTCCCGTCGCTCGGCGGTGGCGAAGCGACGACGCTGCTGGCCGCCCACGGCAAGTGCAAGCAGCTGCTCGACGCGCTGGCCGCCCGCAGCGAGCAACTCGCAGCGACGAGCCCCGACGCGGGTGCGGCGACGGCGATGGAACGCAATCGCCTGGCACAGCTGTTCGGCCTCGCCGCCGCACCGCTGGCGAAAACGCCGCCAGCGCCGCTGCCGCGCCACCTCGGCGGCCACGGCTACACCGAGTCGAGCCTGACCAACTTCGACGAACGCCGCCACAAGGGCCTCTGGTACGCGACGCCGGACGGCGACCTGCACGTCGGCCGCGAGAAGCCGCGCGACACCACCGGCACGCTCGACCGCGCCGCGCACCAGCGCGACGCGTTCGTGCACACGGTCGCCTGGCAGGCGCCGGGCCAGTACGTGCTGCGCGGGCGCGTGCACTTCACGACCTCGTTCGCGTCCGGGGCGATCGTCTTCGGCCACATGCGGCGCGATCGCGACCTGCGCCTCGGCTTCTCGACCGGCGACTTCGACTACGCGACCGGGCGTTCGGAGAAGAACGCCGGCGTCGGCAAGGTGTCGTTCCATCTGGCCGGCCTGTGGCAGCGCGACGGCAGGCTGCCGAGCACCGCGCCCGGTGAAGAGGTCGGCCAGCCCGGCGACCAGGGCTGGTTCGACTACGAACTGCACGTCAACGGCCCGCGCGTGCTGGTCGTCCTCAACGGCGAACCGCGCTTCCGCTACGCGGCGCACGACGGCACGCCGATCGAAGGCCACGTCGGCTTCGCCGTGGGCATGGGCGCGATCCGCGTGCAGCAACCGACCGTGCAGCGTCTCGATGGCACCGACACCGGCACCACCGGCCTCGACTTCGCCAGGCAGCAGCCCGGCGTGCTCGAGGACTTCCTGCTGCTGCCGGTGCAGGGCCTGCCGCGGCAACCGAGTGGCACGATGGTGCTGTGGTTGCCGCAAGTCGCCGAGGGCGAACAGCTCGACGTCGACCGCGCGATCCCGACGCTGGCAAAGCTGCTGCACACGCCGCACGAGCATCCGCAGCCGTGGGTGCTCGCGGTGCCGAAGTCGATGCCGGCGGCGGAGCGCACCGCGATCACCGAATCGCTGCGCACCGTGCGCGAAGGGCCGCTGCCCGTCGTCGAGCACCAGGTCGGCAAGCCGTTCGACGGCCGCTATCCGTGGGTGCTGTTCGTCGATGGCGACGGCGTGCTGCGCGAAGCCGCGGCGGCGAACGATCCGAAGCTGCACGGCAACGTGTCGCGCTGGTCGCGCTACTTCCGCCCGCGCTGAGCCGCGCGCCGCGCGTTCAGAGTTCGAGAAACAACCGGCTTCTCGAACTCTGCGTGGCCGCGAAGGCGGCCACAGAGGGCAACCTGAGAGCCCGTACCATCATCTTCTCTCGGGCTCTCAGCGCAGCACGACCGTCGCGTCGCTGGCGGTCAGCGTCTGCGAGGGCGCATCGAACGAGCCGCGGCCGGTCACCGCATGGACCGCGCCAGTCGCCGTGCGCGCCAGCACCTCGGCACGGAACGCCGCGAAGTCGCTGAAGGTCGCGACCCCGTGGTCCTGGATGATGCGGAAGTGGCCCGAGCCGGTGGCGCCGACCAGCTGCGGTGCCGGCGTCGCGGTCAGCACGGTCGGACCCGAACGATCGCGGACGAAGTGCACGGGGCTGCCGACCAGATCCAACGTCAGCGCGCCGACCGTGGTGCCGAGCACCGCACCGACGCGCGACGGCGACCATTCGCAGAACAGCAGCTGCCGGCCGCTGGTGCGGCTCGCGAGCTGCAGCGCCGTCGCATCCGGCCCGGTGCTGCCGACCGCGCTGAACCAAGCGAGCACCTCGAGCCGCGTATCGGCGCCGATGCCGGCGGTCTGCAGGCCGGTGACGTCCAGGCGGAACGCGGCGGGGTCCGCTTCGCTCTGGCCGGCGACGGTGAAGTTGAAGCGCGACGCCTCCAGCTGGCCGATGCTCTGCACTTCGACGGTCAGCACGTTGTTGGCGGGTGCAGCCGCGGCTTCGCAGCGGATCCGGGTCGGCTCCATGCGCACGACGGCGTCGAACGTGGTCGCGTTCATCGTCGTGCCGGCGAGCTCACCGAACACCCACACCTGCTGGCCGACGTTGACGTCGTCGCAGTCGACGCTGGCGAGGCTGTCTTCGCGCACGACCTTGGTGAACGCGAGCGAGACGTTGACCGTGTGCTGCACGTCGTAGCGACGGACGCTGGTGTCGAAGTCGATCGAACGGCCGCGCACCGTCAGCGAGGAGGCTCCGCCGGCGCCGACGGTGCGCGCGACGACATGCCCGAACACGACGTCCTGGCCGCTGCCGATCACGCCGTACCCGGCCTCGATCGAGCGGGCATCGATACGTGCGTCGGCGCGATTCAGTTCGCCACGTACGACGATGCGCTTGCCGATCTGCGAAACCAGCGAGCCGAGGCCCAGCGCGCCTTCCATGGGCACGCCATCGACCTGGAACACGGTCGTCGCGGTCGTCGCGACCGTGAACTCGTTCTGCACGCTGCCGTCGTCGGCGAGGCGCGCGAACTGGCACAGCGACGTGTTGGTGTCGACGCTGCGCAGCACGCCGACGGTGCCGATCGGCCGACCCGCGGTCGGATCGATGTCGAGATTCAGCACCGGCGTGAAGGTGACGAGGTTGGCGGTGCCGTCGACGGCGACGCTCTGGTCGAGATCGAGATCGAACGCGAACAGGTGCCGGCGCCCGCGCACGACCACCAGCCGATCGTCGCCCGCGAAATCGACCTGCACGTCGACCGGTCCGTCGAGCAGGGTGCCGCGCGGATCCCGGACCGTGGCCGGCGTCGACTGGCCGGCGATGACCACCCGCGCCGTGGCGAAGTCGAGCGTCATGGTGACGCGGTCGTAGCGGCCGGCCGGCAGGCTCGTCGTGGCGATGAGGTCGCTGAGCCCGCTCATCTGCACGAAGTCGATGCGGTTCGTGCGCGGCGCGATCGCCACCGCACCACCATTGCGGCGCTGGAACACGATGCCGCGCACGTCGACCTCGAAGGCGCTCAGCGTCTCGCTGGTGGCGTCCGACAGCACGATGCTGACGTTGCCGGAGCCGGTCGATGCAGCACCGACGTTGTCGCCACCGCCACCGCTACAGGCAGTCGCGAACGCGAGCAGGAGGGTGGCGCCGTAGCGGCGGAGCGAAGAGGTCAGGGTCATGTTCGGGTTACGCAAGGGGGGAGCCACAACGGTCGGCCTTTCACGGCTCACACACGGAGCCGAACTTGTCCGCGCAGGTTTCGCCAGGGGACGACGAAGATCCGCGGTGTTCTGGAGGATTCTGCGCGGGCTTTGCACGATGGCGCAATGCGCGCCTGCCTCATCGTCACCATCCTGCTGTCGGCTTGTGCCGCTCCTGACCCAGAACGCCCGGTCGCAGCGAAGCATCGCGTCGGTCGCGGTGCTGGCGCCCAGGTCACGCCGGTCAACCAGGTGCTGACGCCGCGCGGCACGTTCATCGACCTGCCCGGCCTGCGCCCTCAGGTACTGGTGCTCTCCGCCGATGGGCGGTGGCTGTTCACCGCCGGCAAGACCAGTGAGCTGCTGGTGCTGGATGCGGCGAGCGGGGAAGTGCGCCAGCGCGTACCGCTGCCCAACGACGCGCAGACGGCGCCGGCGAACGACCCCAACCGCAAGGAACAGAAGCCCGACAAGGACGGCCAGGTCAGCTACACGGGCCTCGTGCTGTCGCCGCAGGGTGATCGGCTGTTCCTCGCCAACGTGAAGGGTTCGATCAAGGTGTTCGCGATCGATGCGACCGGCACCGTGACCCCGTCCCACACGCTGCCGTTGCCACCGGCGAAGGCGCCGCGCCGCGAAGCGGAGATCCCGACCGGGCTCGCACTGTCGGCCGATGGTGCGCGGCTCTACGTGTGCGGCAACCTGGGCAACCGGTTGCTCGAGCTGGACGCGAACACCGGCGCACTGCTGCGCTCGTTCGACGTCGGCGTGGCGCCGTACGACGTCGTACTGCTCGGCGAACGCGCGTTCGTCAGCAACCAGGGCGGCCGGCGGCCCACAGGCGACGACCTCGTCGGCCCCGCCGGTCGCGGCACCACGGTGCGCGTCGACCCCGTGCGCAACATCGCCAGCGAAGGCTCGGTCAGCGTGATCGATCTCGCGGCCGGCACCCTGCTGCGCGAGACCCTGACCGGCCTGCACGCCAGCGATCTCGCGGTCGCGCCGGCTGGCGACTTCGTCGCGTGCGCCAATGCCGGCAGCGACACGGTGTCGATCCTGGATCGCGATGGCCAGCTGGTCGAGACACTGTGGGCGCGCAGCAAGCCGAGCGACCTGCTGCAGGCGTCGCCCAACGCGCTGTGCTTCGACGCCGACGGCGACCGGCTCTACGTCGCCAACGGCACGATGAACGCGATCGCCGTGTTCGCGTGGGAACCCGAGGACCGCGGCGACAGCAAGCTGCTCGGCTTCGTGCCGGTCGGCTGGTATCCGGCAGCGCTCGCGTTCGACGCAGCGCGTGATCGGCTCGCTGTCGCCAACGTGAAGGGCCTCGGCTTCGGCCGGCCGCGCAAGGGTTCGGGCGAGCCCGAGTGGAACAGCCACCAGTACCACGGTTCGGTGTCGTTGGTGCCGTTGCCGACCGACGACGACGAACTCGGCCAGCTGTCGCTGCAGGTCGACGCCAACCTGCGGCGCTCGGCCATCGAGCACGCGATGCTGCCGCCGCGCGCCGGCCAGCCGCCGCGCGCGATCCCGGAACGCATCGGCGAACCGAGTCGCATCGAACACGTCGTCTACGTCATCAAGGAGAACCGCACCTACGACCAGGTGCTCGGCGACATGCCGCAGGGCGACGGCGACGCGCAGCTGTGCATCTTCGGCGAGCACTTCACGCCGAACCAACACGCGCTGGCGAAGCAGTTCGTGCTGCTCGACAACACCTACTGCTGCGGCATCCTGTCGGCCGACGGCCACCAGTGGAGCACGGCCGCGTTCGCGACCGACTACCTCGAGAAGAGCTTCGCCGGCTTCCCGCGCAGCTATCCGGACGGCATGGGCGAAGACGAGGCCGACGCGCTGTCGTACTCGCCGGCCGGCTTCCTGTGGGACCACGCGCTGGCCCGCGGCATCACGCTGCGCAACTACGGTGAGTTCTGCGGGCCGAAGGTGCGCTGGCGCGACGCGAAGAAGCGCGGCGACCCGGACTTCCTGGCCTGCTACCGCACGTGGCAGGGCAAGAGCGAGGAAGTGGTGTTCGGCTGCGAGGCGATGCTGCCGCAGCTGGCCCCGCATTCGCCGGCTGGCTACGTCGGCTGGGAGATGTCGGTGCCGGACCAGTACCGCGCCGACTTCTTCCTGCGCGAGCTCGCCGAGTTCGAGCGCAAGGGCGAGTTCCCGCGCCTCGTGCTGATCTGCCTGCCGAACGACCACACCAGCGGCACCAGCAAGAACTGCCCGACGCCGGGCGCCTGCGTCGCCGACAACGACCTCGCCTTCGGGCGCATCGTCGAGGCGCTGTCGAAGTCGCCGTTCTGGCCGCGCATGGCGATCTTCGGCATCGAGGACGACCCGCAGGCCGGCTGGGACCATCGCAGCGGCTACCGCACGACCTGCTACGTCGCGAGCCCGTTCGCGCGCCGCGGCGCGGTCGTGTCGACGCACTACAACACCACCAGCGTGCTGCGCACGATCGAGCAGATCCTCGGGCTGCCGCCGATGAACGTGTTCGACGCGAGCGCGGACCCGATGTTCGACTGCTTCACCGAGACACCGGACCTCACTCCGTTTGCCGTTCTGCCAAGCAACGTGCCGTTGGACGAGATGAACCCGTCGCCGAAGGCGATCGCCGATGCCCAACTGCGGGCCGATGCCGAGGCCAGTGCGGACATCGACTTCACCCAGGTCGATCGTGCTCCCGAGGATCTCTTGAACCGCATTCTGTGGCGCGCGATGCGCGGCAGTGGCGTCGCCTACCCGGAATGGGCGGTGTCAGCGGCGGCTGACGACGACGACGAGCGCTGAAAAAGCGCTGCAAGTCGCGGCACCTGCGGGAACTTCGCCACGTCAGAGTGTCCACCCCGTTGCCGCTTCTCCCTCGCGGCTCCGTGCCTGCCCAGCTCCGTTCCCTGACGGAGTCGCCCTCGTTTCCCCATGAATCAGCGAATCCTCGCGTCCAGTCCACTGTTCTGCGCGCTGCTGACGGTCCCCGTCATCGCCCAGAAGGCCTCCTCCCCCGCCGACGAGCAGCTCGCGGCCTTCTACAGCGGCGCCGAGTGGCGCGAGTTCCTCGATCGCGACCCGGCCGGCAAGTGGCTTGTCGACTGGTGCGCCGCGTCCGGTTCGCCGCGGGCCATCTACGGCAGCGGCATCGCCCTGCGTGGCTGGAGCGAGAACTCGCTGGAGGCCGCCCGCGTGCAGGCCAACCAGCTGCTGCGTGACCACGCCGACCTGCTGCGCCTCGGTGCTTCGGACTTCCGCGAGACGATCGGCGCCCGCATGGGTCGCACGTGGTCGTTCACGTTCGAGCAGTACTACCGCGGCCTGCCGGTGATCGGCGGTCGCGCGGACGTGCGCGTCAACATGGCGGGCCGCGTGCCGATGATCGGCAGCGTCGCCTTCCCGATCCCGGCCAACTTCAACGTGACGCCCGCGTTCGACGGCGAATCGGCGACCGCGATGGCGTGGCAGCTGCTCGGCCAGCAGCCCACCGGCCTGGCGCAACCTGGCCAGCGGCGCGCCCCGCGCCTGGTCATCCACGCCGACGCCGAATCGACGCAGCTGTCGGCCGTGACGCTCGCGTGGGAAGTGCACGTCAGCAACGTCAACGCCGCGGGCGAAGGCCCGATCGGCCGCTACTACATCGACGCCGCGACCGGCGCCCAGCTGCGCTTCGTCAGCGACAAGCATGAATGCGGCATCGCCGGCTGTGGCACCAACCACGCGGTCGCGACGCCTTCGCTCGAGTCGCTGACCAACGGCAAGCCCATCGCACCGCCGGTCAACACGACGGTGACCCTGCAGGGCTGGACCCGCACCGGCATCGACGGCCAGTCCGCGCTCACCAACGCGCCGCTGCCCGGCGTGCAGCTGAACGTGCCCGGCATCGGTGCCGTGACGACCGACAACAACGGCCAGTTCGTCATCAACATCGCCGCGGCGACGACGATCACGGTCGGCGCCTTCGATGGCCGCCACCACAACCCGATGGTCGGCGGCAGCGCGCCGAGCGGGTCGTTCACGGTGAACCCCGGCGTCGCGACGACGATCCAGCTGCTGACGGCGGCGGCGACCACGGCCCAGGCCGCGCACACGACGACGACCTACTGGATCGACAAGACCAACGAGTACTGCCGCGCGATCCTCGGCAACTCGGCCGAGTTGAACACCGCGGACGCGATCGTGCCGACGGTCAACATCGCCTCGACGTGCAACGCCTACTACACGGGCAACACGATCAACTTCTATTCGGCCGGTGGCGGTTGCGCGAACACGTCGTTCTCGACCGTGATCTCGCACGAATGGGGCCACGGCATCGACGACCGTTACGGCGGCATCAGCAACACCAACGGTGACGGTCTCAGCGAAGGCTGGGGCGACATCATCGGCATGTACCTCGTCGACAGCCCGCTGCTCGGCAGCGGCTTCCAGACGGCCGGCGTCGCCCTGCGCCGTGGTGACAACACGCGGCAGTACGGCACTGGCACCGGCGTGCACGACTCCGGTGAGTCGTGGATGGGCTTCGCGTGGAACGTGCGCGACCGCCTGACCACGACGCTCGGCACCCGCTCGGCGGCGATCGCGCTGTCGAACACCATCGTGGTCGGCACGCTCGTCGCCGATGCGACGAACCAGACCAACGCGGTCCGTGAGGTGTTCATCGCCGACGACAACGACGGCAACCTGGCCAACGGCACGCCGCACGACGTCGACCTGATCTGGGCCGCCAACAACCACTCGATCCCGGTGCCGACCGCCCCGCCGCTGGCGAACGACGACTGCGCCGGCGCGATCGTAATCGGCAACGGCCTCAGCGGTCCGTACAGCAACTCCACCGCCACCACGTCGGCACCCGCCTGGGCCTGCGGCAATGGCGGCAAGGACCTGTGGTTCCGCTACACCGCCTACGCCGGCGGCACGCTGTCCGTGT